>NZ_JAGPXW010000029.1:0-96019 GCF_018070365.1 Micromonospora sp. D93
GTGGGGGTGGGAGGTGGGACCCGGGGGGTGGGAAAGGGGTCCCGGTTTTGGGGGTGGGGTCGGTAGCCTCCGGGCATGAGGATCGGCATTGTGGGGGCCACCGGCCAGGTCGGTGGCGTGATGCGGCAGGTGCTGGCGGAACGGGAGTTCCCGGCGGAGCAGGTGCGGTTGTTCGCCTCGGCGCGGTCCGCCGGGCGTGCGCTGCCGTGGCGCGAGGGCGAGGTGACCGTCGAGGACGCCGCGACCGCGGACTATTCCGAGCTGGACATCGTGCTCTTCTCGGCCGGTAAGGGCACCGCCCTGGAGTTGGCGCCCCGGGTCGCCGAGGCCGGCGCCGTGGTGATCGACAACTCGTCGGCGTTCCGGATGGACCCGCAGGTGCCGCTGGTGGTCGCCGAGGTCAACCCGCACGCCGCCCTGGACCGCCCGAAGGGCATCATCGCCAACCCCAACTGCACCACGATGGCCGCGATGCCGGTGCTGCGTCCGCTGCACGCCGAGGCTGGCCTGGTCGGCCTGGTCGTCTCCACCTACCAGGCGGTCTCCGGCGCCGGGCTGGCCGGCGTCGCCGAGCTGGACGAGCAGGTCCGCAAGGTGGCCGAGCACGCCGCCGGGCTGGCCTTCGACGGCTCGGCCGTGGAGTTCCCCGCGCCGCGCTCGTTCACCCAGCCGATCGCCTTCAACGTCCTTCCGCTGGCCGGTTCGATAGTCGACGACGGCTCGTTCGAGACCGACGAGGAGCAGAAGCTCCGCAACGAGAGCCGCAAGATCCTGGAGATCCCCGACCTGAAGGTCTCCGGCACCTGCGTCCGGGTGCCGGTCTTCACCGGGCACTCGCTGCAGATCAACGCGCGGTTCGCCCGACCGCTCACCCCGCAACGCGCCCACGAGCTGTTGGCCGACGCGCCCGGGGTGGCACTGACCGACGTCCCGACGCCGTTGCAGGCCGCCGGCCAGGACTCGACCTACGTGGGCCGGATCCGCGCCGACGAGACCGTGGAGTACGGGCTGGCCCTGTTCTGTTCCAACGACAACCTGCGCAAGGGCGCCGCGCTGAACGCGGTGCAACTCGCCGAGCTGGTCGCCGCCGAACGCCAGTGACCAGTCGCGGTCGCCAAGACACCGAGCCCTCGCCGTCCGTCGGCGGGGGCTCGGTGCCGTTCCGGGTGGTCGCCCGCGACGGCCGGCAGGTCGTGCTTTGATGGGCCGGAGACGATCGTCCAACCTGGAGGACACCATGCCGGATGACCGCACCCAGCAGGCGTTGACCGATCTGGTGGCCGCCCGATCGATGGGCGTGCTCGCCACCATCAAGCGGGACGGGCGGCCACAGCTCTCCACGGTGGTCTACTCCTTCGACCGGGAGGCGGGCCTGATCCGGGTCTCGGTCACCGACGGTCGGGCCAAGACCGCCAACCTGCGCCGGGACCCACGTGCCAGCTTCCACGTCAGCAGCGAGGACGGCTGGGCGTACGCGGTGGTCGAGGGTCGCGCCGAGCTGACCCCGCCGTCCGCAGAGCCCGGCGACGAGACGGTGGAGGAGTTGGTGGCGCTCTACCGGGGGCTGAGAGGCGAACACCCCGACTGGGACGAGTACCGCCGGGCGATGGTCGACGAGGGACGAGTCGTGCTGCGCCTGCACGTGGAACGGATGTACGGGATGCCGCCCCGGGGCTGACCCGCCCGGAGGCGGTCAGCCCGGCTCGATCACTGTCACACCCGGCCAACGCTGCGCCGGCCGGTGCCGGGCCAACCGCTGTCGGGACCGGGCCACGTCCACCCGGGCCGGGTTGTGCCGCCACACCCCGCCCAGTAGATCTGTCAGGCCGTACGGGGCGCAGACCTTGAGCCGGTCGGCCGAGTCCAGGCTGACGGCCACCGCTGTCGCGTACTCCGGCCAGGTGGCGACCGCCTCGGCCACGCTGCGGTACGGCTCGATCGGGTCACCACCGAACTTGGCCGCGTACCAGGTGTGCACCGCCGCCTGGTTGCGTGCCTGCCACGGCGGCTGCGGCCACATCTCCGTCAGTCGGGCGGTGGCCCGGTCGTCGTCGACGGAGGTCAGCCTCGCCGGGTCGAAGAAGACCACGTCCACATCCCGAATTTGCGCCGGGTCGAACCCGTCGCCGTACCGCTCGCCCCAGACCAGGTCGCGCAGGGCCCCCGCGCCGATCCAGGCGTCCGGCAGCCCGGAGTCACGCACCACGGTCAGCGCCCGGGTCAGCCAACCGCTGCCGGCGACCAGTTCCCGCAGCTCCTTCTCGCCCGTCGTCATCCGCCCCACGGTAGGCAGCGGAGCCGCAGCCCGCTGCCCGTGGCGCCGGGTGTGCCGCCCGTCGCCAGCAGTGGGCTGTACGAGCTACGACGCCTGCGGCATCCGCCCGGATAGGCAGCCGCCGTCGGCGTTACCCCTTCCCGGGCGGCGGGTAGACGGTCCGTGCCGACGCCGAGAGGGGAGCACCATGACAACGGTCGGAGAGTTCATGACGACCCGGTTGGTGACGATGGACGGCAATGACACGCTCATCGCAGCCGCGCAGGAGATGCGTGACAGTGCGATTGGCGATGTGGTGGTGACCGACGGCGACAGTGTGGTCGGCATCGTCACGGACCGGGACATCACGGTCCGAGGTGTCGCGGAGAACATGGACCCGGGCTCGACCCGGTTGAACCAGATCACCACTCGCGACGTGATCACGGTGAGTCAGTACGACGATGCCGTGGCCGCTGCGGACCTGATGCGGACGTACGCCGTACGCCGGCTCCCGGTGATCGACGACGGCCGCCTGATCGGGCTGATTTCGATGGGTGACCTCGCGGTCGAGCGCGAACCACAGTCGGTCCTGGCCGACATCAGCGCCGACGACCCGAACAACTGACCGTCCGCCGCGGCACGCGCCGGCCCTCCCCCTGGGGAGGGCCGGCGCTGTGGCGTCCGGGGCCCTTTTCGGCGCTCACCCGATGTGGGCGAGGTTGACCGGGGGACCGGCGGGGACCCGTGCGGGGACGTGCAACGCCGGCCGTCCGCGCGACGCGAGCGCGGTGGGTGGGATCCCCGGCCCGGCAACTGGGAGGAGTGGACCCGATGGTGGACGCGACCACGAGGTTCTTCGAGGACCTGGACCGGCGGGGGTACGAACCCTTGCTGGCCAAGACCTCCGGGACGCTGCGGATCGACCTGCACGAGGGGGCGCAGACCCGGCACTGGCTGCTGAGGATCGATCACGGCCGGCTGAACGTCAGCCAGGAGGACCGGGAGGCCGACACGGTGATCGGCGCGAGCCCGGTCCTCTTCGACGACATCGCCTCGGGGCGCGAGCACGGCCTGGCCGCCCTGTTGCGGGGGGACATGACGGTGTCGGGCGACGCTCGTCTCGTCGTACAGGTGGAGCGGATCTTCCCGGGTTCCCCGGACGCCCGTGGGCCGCGTCGGCGTTTCGCCGGGGAGGTGCACTGATGGGGCAGAGCAATACGGTCCGGATCCTGGACGGCAACACGTTCGTCGTCTGCGAGGACACCGGTGACATCGAGGCGACGCCGAATGAGCCGACCGGGCTCTTCTCCATCGACACCCGGTTCCTGTCGACCTGGGTGCTGACCGTCAACGGTGAGCGACTCAACTCGCTCTCCTTCGACGACCTGCAGTACTTCGAGTCGCGATTCTTCCTGGTCCCGGGGATGGCCACGCACTACGTGGACGCGAAGCTGTCGATCATCCGGGAGCGCGCGGTGGGCGGCAGCTTCTGTGAGCAGCTGACCATCCTCAACCACGACGAGAAGCCGGTCGACCTGGAAGTCCGGATGGACGCGGCGTCGGACTTCGCCGACCTGTTCCAGGTCAAGGACGAGATCCTGAACAAGAAGGGCGAGATCTACACCGAGGTGGAGTCGGACCAGCTGCGGCTGGGGTACCGGCGGGGGAACTTCCGGCGGGAGACGGTGATCTCGTCGTCGATGTCGGCCCGGTACGACAGCAAGGGCTTCGCGTACACAGTCCACCTGGAGCCCAACGAGCAGTGGGAAGCCTCGATCGACGTGCAGACCCGCGCGGTCGGGCCCGGCGGCCGGGACCTGCGTTTCGGGCTGCGCACGCACGGCACCGAGCGGCTCGCTCTCCAACACGACCTGGAGAGGTGGATCGCCGACGCACCCAAGGTCAACAGTGAGCACGGCCGGGTGGCCAGCACGTACCGGCGCAGCCTGATCGACCTGGCGGCGCTGCGCTTCTCGCCGCTGTCACTGGGCGGCGCCACCCTGCCGGCCGCCGGTCTGCCCTGGTTCATGACCATGTTCGGCAGGGACAGCATCCTCACCTGCCTGCAGACACTGCCGTTCACACCGCAGTTGTCGAAGACGACGCTGCGCATCCTGGCGTCGCTGCAGGGCAGCCGGTTCGACGACTTCCGGGACGAGGACCCGGGGCGGATCCTGCACGAGATGCGCTACGGCGAGACCGCGGCCTTCGAGGAGCAACCCCACTCGCCGTACTACGGCTCGGTGGACGCGACGCCGCTGTTCATCGTGCTGCTCGACGAGTACGAGCGGTGGAGCGGGGACGTCGCGCTGGTCAAGGAGTTGGAGCAGGAGTCCCGGGCCGCGCTGAGGTGGATCGACAACTACGCCGACCTGGTCGGCAACGGCTACATCTGGTACGAGCGACGCAACACCGAGACCGGCCTGGAGAACCAGTGCTGGAAGGACTCCTGGGACTCGATCTCCTACTCGGACGGCACGCTGCCACCGTTCCCACGGGCCACCTGCGAGGTGCAGGGGTACGCGTACGACGCGAAGGTCCGCGCGGCCCGGATGGCGCGCGAGTTCTGGGGTGACCCGGGGTTCGCCGACCAGTTGGAGCGGGAGGCGGCGGAGCTGAAGGAGCGGTTCAACCGGGACTGGTGGGTGGACGACGGTGAGTACTTCGCCCTGGCCCTGGACCCGAACGGCCGCCAGTGCGACATCCTCAGCTCCAACATCGGCCACCTGCTGTGGAGCGGGATCGTCGAACCCAAGCGGGCGGAGAAGCTCGCCGCGCACCTGGTCGGGCCGCGGCTCTTCTCCGGCTGGGGAGTGCGCACCCTCGCCGAGGGGGAGGCACGGTACAACCCCATCGGCTACCACAACGGGACGATCTGGCCGTTCGACAACTCGTTCATCGCCTGGGGGTTGCGCCGCTACGGCTTCGCCGAGGAGGCCGCGACCATCGCCAACGGCATCCTGGACGCGGCCACGTACTTCAACGGCCGGTTGCCGGAGGCGTTCGGCGGCTACCCGCGGGAGCTGACCAAGTTCCCGGTGGAGTACCCGACGGCGTGCAGCCCGCAGGCCTGGTCGACGGGTGCGCCGCTGTTGCTGCTGCGCACCATGCTCGGTCTGGAGCCCCACGAGGGTCACCTGGCGGTCGAGCCACGGTTGCCGGTGGGGATGGGCCGCATCGAGGTGCTGGACATCCCGGGTCGCTGGGGCCGCGTGGACGCGTTCGCCAGGGGTCGACTGGACCTGGACAACCTCACCGACTGACGGATGCCAGCACCGAACCGGCGGCGGCGCGCCGCCCGCGCCGCCGCCGGTTCGCCACCCAAGCCGATCTCCAGCCGGTCAGGGTAGATTCTGCGAATGCCGGAGCTCGTGTACCCGCCCGTTATCGCCGCCGCCAAGACGCTGTTCCGGGTCCTCGACCTGAAGATCACCATCGAGGGCGCCCACCACGTGCCCCGCACGGGCGGGGCGGTGCTGGCCAGCAACCACGTCAGCTACCTCGACTTCATCTTCGCCGGTCTGGGTGCGAACGCGTCGGGTCGGATGGTTCGGTTCATGGCCAAGGATTCGGTCTTCACGCACAAGATCTCCGGCCCGCTGATGCGCGGCATGCGGCACATTCCGGTGGACCGGCAGGCCGGCGCGGCCTCGTTCCGCGCCGCCGTGGGTGCGCTCAAGCAGGGCGAGGTCGTCGGCGTCTTTCCGGAGGCGACGATCAGCCGGTCGTTCACCGTCAAGGAGTTGAAGAGCGGCACGGTCCGGATGGCCCGTTCGGCGAAGGTGCCGGTGCTGCCTGTCGCTCTGTGGGGCACCCAGCGCCTCTGGACCAAGGGCCGCCCGCGCACCCTGACCCGCCGGCACACGCCGATCACCATCCTGATCGGCGAGCCGATCAACCCGGCGGACTTCCCTGACCCGAACGTGCTGGCCGCCGAGCTGACCACCCGGCTCAGCGCCCTCGTCGAGCGGGCGCAGCGGGATTATCCGGACACTCCCGCCGGCCCGGACGACACCTGGTGGCAGCCCGCGTACCTGGGCGGCAGCGCGCCCACGCCGGAGGAGGCCGCCGCCCTGGACGCCGACGCCGAGCAGCGCACCCCCAGCGCCTGACGCCCTGGGGCGCGGGCGGTCGGCTTCACCGATGCCCGGATGCCGCGCCGCCGGTGAACCCGCCCCAGAAGGTCGGTTCCGGTCTTGAGCGGTAGTAGTCGTCCCGGGAGAAGAACTCCACAGGCAACGAGCCGGGCAGCGTGATCCGGGTGTCGCCGGCGAGCAGACCCGGGCCGGCCCGCAGCAGCAGCACGTCGCGCTCCTGGGCCGAGAGGTCGACGAGTTGTGGACGGGTGAGCCGGAACATGGCCACCGCCCGGCGGACCTGCCGGCCCAGCGCCACGACCTCGGCGGCCGCTCCGCTGAAGGCCAACGCCGGCTGCTGAATGGTGCGCAGCGCGTCGCAGACGATCAGCAGCTGCGCGGGTGTGTCCTGCTCGGTCGCCGGCAGCTCCAATCGGGATGGCCACTGCCAGCGGATCTGGCCAGTCATCAGACCGTTGAGCCGGGCGGGCGGCCGGCCCCGGCGCGTGCTGTCGGCGACAAGCGACAGCTGCGAGCCACTGCCCACCCAGCAGATTCGCTGATCGGTGACGGTGACCGCGACCGGCTCGGGCAGCTGCCAACGGCAGCGCATCTCGCTCGGCCCGAGCAGGTAGCCCGCGACCAGCAGCCGGTGTCGTCCGAGCACCCGCTCACCGGGCCTCGGTCGTAGGTCGTAGCGGCGGTCCAGGGTCGGGCCCACATCGTCGTCCGGGGCGTCGAACCGGTGGGGACCGATGAAGAAGGGGGACGTGTCGGCGTGCATCGTCACGACCTTCCGGTCAGCTGGCTGTGTACTGAAGCCTGGCGGACCGGAGCGCCCCTGTCATGACGCCTGTTAGGGGGTCGTCCGGTCGTGTGTCGCCTGTGACCGGTAGATGCCGATCTCCTCCGGGCGGACGAGACCGTCCTCGATCGCGCGGGCGAGTAACGCCGCCTTTGTGGCGGCTGGTCGCCCCGCCCGGGTGTATTTGATCCGCGCACGGTCAACGTACTGCTTCACCGTGTGCTCGCTGATCTGCATCCGCCGAGCCACCGACGCCTTGGACATCGACTGGAACCAGAGCAGCAGCGCCTCACGCTCCTTGTCGGACAGCATCGGCCGGTCCGGCCGTGGGTCGCCGACCATCGCACCGGCCAGTGCCGGCGGCACGTACGGGCGGTCGCTCGCGGCGGCCAGCACGGTCTCCACGCAGTGCTCGCGGCCCTCGTGCTTGGCCAGGAACGCCACTGCCCCGGCATCCAGCGCGGCGAGCATCGTCTGCGGGTCGGTGTGTTCGGAGTAGACCACCACCCGCCGCCCGGCGGCGCTCAGCTCGGCCAACTTGTCCAACGCCATCCGCCCGTGCAGCCGCAGGTCGAGCAGGATGACGTCGGCGTTCGGCGCCGCCCGCAGCACCTCGTCCGGGTCGTCGCCGGTGGCGAGCACCGTCAGGCGCGGCTCGGTGGCGAGCCAGGCGCGGACCCCCTCGACCACCACCGGGTGATCATCGACGATCGCCACCCCGATCGACCGATCGCCGATCACCGCCGCCACCGGGTCTGCGCCCATCTGATGTTCCCGTCCCGTTCGTAGAGGTGCTGCACCGGCCCGTCCTCGTGCTCGCCGGGTGGTGGGCCGGTCGCCTCCGGCCCCTCCCGGTCCGGCGTGACGAGGCTGACCACCACCTCGTCCGGGCCGGAGACCACTGTCAGTCGCGCCCATCCCCGGGCGTCGGCGAGGGTGCCGGTGAGCGGGTCGGCCAGCCGGCGGCGGACCTCCACCGGCAGCGGCGGCGGGGTGCCGATGGTGACCAGGTCGATCGGTAGGCCGTTGCGTTCCGCCAGGTCGGCGGCGGCTCGCAACTCGTGCAACAGCGGGTCGGGCACATCGTCGGACTCGGCGATCAGCCGGCGCAGCCGGGCCGCGGCCAGCACGCAGCGGCGCTGCACCTCCGGGTCGTCCGGGTCGGCCTGGCCGGCGGCCAGGTCTCCGAGGACCCGCCCGGCCGCCGTGCTGACCAGGGCGAGCCGTTCCCGGCGTTCCTGGAGGCCACGCTCGGCGGCATCCCGCTCCGCGGCCATCGCGTGACCGGCGGCCGACACGGCGGCCCGCTCCCGAGCCAGACCGACGATGACAGTGCTGCCCACGAAGACCGCCACCGGCAGCGAGAACGTGCCATAGACGTACATCACGTAGCGGGCCACGTCGGCCGGGTCGGGGCCGTGCCCGAGCACGGCGACCAGGGCGATCAACGCGTGCGTGCTGAGGAGCGCGATCAGCCCCACGACACGTCGACCCCACACCGCCAGCACGAAGAACCAGCCGAGCGTGCCCCACACCCAGTTGGCGGCGGTGAACAACTGCCGCTCACCGGCTGCGGCGAAGACGGCCGCGTCGACGACCAGCAGCAGCCCGGCCAGCGGCCACGGCGGCAGCGGCGAGCCCTGCAGCAGCCGTACCCCGGCCACCGCGCCGGCCACGGCGACAAGTATCCAGGCGCCGAGCACCACCGCCGGAGCGGCGAACTCCGCGCGGGCCGACAGCACCGCCGGCAGCGCGATCGCGACGTGCCAGGCCAACGCGATGGCGACGGCGGCGATCCGGGCACCCCGGTCGGACGCGTGCGCGACGGCGGCCGGCGCGGCGAGCGCCGCGGCGGAGACCGGCTCCCGAGGCGTCGGAACACTCGGCCGGGCTGGTGCCTCCGGGGCGTCAGCGGAGTGCGCCGGGGCGTTCAGGTCAGCCGACACCGGGCCACTCCAGTCGAATACGGGTGCCCGCGCCGACCATCGAGTGCACGTCGGCCCGCCCGCCGACCGTCGCCATCCGGCCGTGGATCGACTCGCGCAACCCATACCGGTGCGGTGGGACGGTGGCCAGGTCGAAGCCGGGGCCGTCGTCGACGACCTCGACCACGACGCCGATCGCGTCCCGTGCCAGCCGCAGGGTGGCCGCGGCGCCCGGCGCATGACGGACCACGTTGGACAGTGCCGCGTAGGCGCTCTCGCCGATCGCGTCGGCGACGCCCACGGGGACGGCGCAGGACGCCAGGTCCAGCTTTACCGCAAGCTCGGGCAGCCGGCCGACAACCGACCGCAGACGTCCGTCGAGCGGCACCGGGCCGTCGCCGGCCACCGGGCCGACGTCGGTGAGTGAGACGAGGGTACGCAGGTCGGCCGCGCACCGGTCTTGGAAGGCAGTCGTGGGACCGGCCACCGCGCCCAGCCCCACCATGGTCAGCGTGCCGAGCACGGTGTCGTGTAGGTCGCGGTTCTGTTGGCGTTCGGCCTCGCGGGCGGCGCGTGCCACCAACGCCTGCCGGGTCAGCCGCTGGTGCTCGACGAAGGCGCGGTCCGCCCGGCCGATGCGTCGACGCATGACCGCCGCCATCATCGCCGTGCAGGCGGTCTGCGCCAGCAGCGTGGCCGCGTGCGCCCGAGCCTCGGTGGGGTTGCCGGCCGCCTGCGCCCCGGTCACGTAGGTGGCGATCACGAGTAGCCCGGCCGGGATCGACCAGCGACCCGGGGCGGTGGCCTGTGCGTTGATCACCGTGGTGCTGGCCAGCACGGCGATCCAGCTACCCTCGCCGGGCAGCACCTCGGGCGCCACGAGCACGGGGATGAGGAGGCAGGCCAGTGCCGTGACCGCCACGTCACCGGCGACGAGGGCGGGGCTGATGCCGTGGCGCAACGCGCGGTGTGCGTACCAGAGGGACCAGCCGGTCAGCACTGCCACAGCGGGTACCAACACCGCCTGCTCGACCGGCGGGGTTTGCACCGACACGGCCACCGCCGCGCCGAACAGCCCACAGGTCAGCCGCAGCAACGCCGGCAACGTGGTGAAGATGAGGCCCAGGGCCCCGCCGGCCGGATTGTCCAACGTGGGCGGCGGCACGGCTGGGGTGGCAACGGCCGGCATCGGGAAGTGTCCTTCCGACAACGACCCGGTCCGGGTCCACACGGCGTAGATCGACATCGGACAATAGCATGTCGGGGGATATCGGATGACCCTTAGTGTGCGGAGTGTCGCTAATGTGTCACTCTGCGCTGCGGGGTTGGAGAAGGTCCCACCTGTTGCCGTAGAGATCGACGAACACCGCTACCGAACCGTACGCCTCGTGCCGCGGCTCCTCCAGAAAACGCACCCCGGCCGCCACCATTCGGGCGTGATCCCGGGCGAAATCCTCCGTGTACAGGAACAGCCCGACCCGGCCGCCGGTCTGGTCGCCCACCCGGGCCCGTTGCTCGGCGCTGCTCGGCCTTGCCAACAGCAGGGCCGTCTCCCGGGCCCCCGCCGGGCGGACGACCACCCAGCGTGAGCCGTCCGGTCGGGCGGTGTCCTCCACCAGCTCGAAACCGAGGTCGCCGACGTAGAAGTCGATCGCCTCGTCGTACTCCCTGACCAGCAGCGCGACAAGTCCCAGATGTGCCATTCGGCCATTCTGCCGGCGGGCGCCCCGGGCCCAGTCGGTGACGTCCCCGGCGGTCACCCTCGTCACGCCTCCGGCCGGCCGGAACCGGACGCGCCCGTCGCCCGTCTCATCCTCGGGTGGAAGGGTGGTGAGCCGGATGCGCTCGTCCCGGACGGTACTGGCGGTGGCACTGCTCGGCATGGCACTGAGTGGCTGCGGTGGCACGGAGACCGTGCCGCCGGGGACCGGTGAGCCCGCTCTGGCCCAGATCGTCGATGGGTGGACCTCCTGCGCCAAGGAGGCGCCACGGGCAGGCGAGATGATCATTGAGGCGTCGCCGCCGGCCGTGAACGAGCCGATCATCGGTCGTATCGACCCCACGTTCACCCCGGTCGCGGCCGTGATCTGTGGGCGGGAGTTTCGGCCCGGCCGCAACGGCGGCCAGGATCAGATCGCCACCGAGCGACGCGCCGAGCAGATAGCACCGCTGCTCACCGCGCTGCGCCTGCCCAGCGAGCAGACCGGCGGGGAGGTCGCCTGCACTCTCGAGATGGTCATCCCGCCATGGCTGGCCCTGCTGGACGACCGGGGGCGGTGGCTGCGGCCCCACATCCCGACGGACTCCTGCGGCAAGCCGCGCGCCGAGGTGATCGCCGCGTTGGCCGAGCCGCAGTGGACCACTGTGGACAGCCGTGTCATCCGGCAGCTCGAATCCCCGTCCGCCGAGACCGCCGGATGCGCGCAGCAGTGGACGGACATGGTGTCGGTGGAGACCCGGAACGGTCGCCCCGGGCCGGTCGGGCCGGCCACCCGGCCGGCCGCCGTGCCTCTGCGCCTCTGCGTCTACCAGGTGCCCGCGTCGCTTCAGGACGGCGACAAACCGGCGGGCGACTTCGTGTACGGCGGGCCGCTGCCAACCGAGCGCCAGGCGGGTGTGCTCCGGGCGCTGTCCAACCGCCGGGCGGTGGTCGACTGTGCCACCCCGGCGTCCCGCTTCGCGGTGCTACGCCCGCTCGACGGGGGAGGCCCCGACCGGTACGTCGAACTCGACGGCTGCCGACGGTTCCTGATCGCGCCAGCGACGGGTGGGGCGCAGCTCGGCCAGGGCGACGACGCGCTGGCCGCCCTGCTGGGGCCCGTCTGAGCCGTGTCGGGGCCAGGACCCCCGTCGCTACTTCGACAGGGCCCGTTCCAGCTCGCTCTTCGACATCGACGAACGGCCCTTGATGCCGCGCTGCTTCGCCTCGTTGTACAACTGCTCCTTGGTGCGACCCTGGGCGCCGCTGTGGGAGCGCTTACCGCCACGGTGCCCGGACGACACGTCGTTCCGGGAGGACGGGCTCGCCGTGCGGGACTCACCCGAGCGGGCCCGTTCCTTGTTGACCGTGCGGGCCGCGATCTCCTTCGCCCGGCCGGAGGAGGCGCCCCGCTGCTGTGCGCTCTCCTTGATGTGCTCGTACTGTCGTTCTCTCTTCGGGCTTGATCCTGCTGGCATCGGTGCCTCCCACCTCCGCTGTCGGTGCGGCCGAAACCCGGCTCCGCGCTTCTGATCTGCCATCGGCGCGTCCCGAGCCGGGGCGTGGTGTTCACGCTGTTCGAGCAGATGCCCCACCGCCCGCCGGGTCAAACAAGTGCGTGCACCACCGCAGCGGCGGCTTGGCCAAGGGCGGACGCGCCGACTGGCGGCCGACCGCCCAGCCGATTATCGTCGAAGTCGGTCAAGCCATGCGCCAATCCTGTTACGGATTTCGACAGGAGGCGTGTGCCCCCATGACCGAACCTTCCTGGTTGTTCCAGACCCACCTCGACCGTTCCTCGGCTGCCGTCAGCCTCGGGCAGGTCACACAGGCGGCGCTCGTCGACAGCCAGCGGGATGGCCGTCTCGACGTGGACGGCGCCGGGCCGTCGTTCCAGGTGACCCGCTACACCGAGCCCACGAACCTGTCCGCGACCATCTCGGCCGACCGGATGGTTGTCGCCCCGGTGGGGTACGTCGACATGGACACCGCGCCACGCCTGGCGACGGCCCTGATGAATGCGATCGACAGCCATCCGGAAGTCTGCTGCGACCTGACCGGCGTCGGCTTCTTCAGCGCCGCGGGTGTGTACGTACTTCTGCTGGCGCGCGACCAGGCAGAGCGGGTCGGCTCCCGCTTCTCGATCCGAGGCGCCGAGGGAATCACCCAGCGGGTGCTGCGGATCACCGGGGTGGAGCGGCTGCTCCTCAGTCCCGAACAGACCGCCGGCCCAAACGCGCGGCTCGGCTGATCCGGGACAGCTCCTCGATGTGTGACCACTGGTCGGCCAGGCCCGGCAAGCGGTCATCCGCTACGCCACGGCCGGCGCGGGGAGCGCTTGGTACTACGGGGCTGAGCGGCCACGCGCGCGGGTCGGCTGACGCCGCTCGCCGAGTCGAGGCACGGGCTGGCGGTTGCGCCACGACTCCGCGTCGCCTCGCAGCCGGCGCCAGTTGCGCCGCAGCCACCACGCGTACGCCAGTGCCAGCGCCGCGCTGCCAGCGAGGAGAAGGGTCGGGAAGAGCACGCCCGGTTCGTCGCCCGACAGGTAGGCACTCTCGATCGGGTCCACCCGGTCGTAGGTCACGTCGACCTCTTCACCAACGCTCGGCTCGTCCCAGGGTGAGTAGTTGATCCAGGTGTTGACCTGCTCACCGCTTCGGGTGGTGAAGCTGACCGACACCCACCACCTTCGGCCGTGTACCTCGCGCACTGTCCCGACCGCCCGCTCGCCCCGTTCCGCCATGTCGTTGCGGTGGCGCAGGTTGCCGAGGCCGCAGGTTACGAGGACGAATACGAGCAGTGCCCCGACAGCGACGCCGAGGGTCGGTTGCCGGAGCCAGTAGCCGGGGCGCCATCGGCTCCGGGGTGTCGGGTCAACCAGCTCAGTCGACTGCCCGGTGGTCCATGGTCCCGTCGTTCGCGAGCGCCGTCGGTACCGCTTGACCACCACGCCTCCCGTACGTCCCCTCGGGATGTTCCGGCCCACGGTAGTTGGCTGCGCGAAGCCCTAGGACTACCCACGTGCTCGGAGAAAATCTATGTGCGAAGCGCTAGACATCCTTGCGGATGCCGGCTAACGTTCCTGTGGTCGAGAACAGAGCAAACAAAGACGCTGACGTTGCCGCCCCGCACGAGGGCGAAGGAGTGGGGCCAGGGAATCGATAGGCCCAGCTCGGTTCGGCGGCAGAATTTTGCCGTAGTTAGGTAGTGGTGTGACAGCGGGTGAGGCCGACGCTGGTTCAGGGCTTCACCCGAGGTGAGAAGGGTTCGTCGTACGTGTCAGGGCCAAGAAGTCGCGTGGGCTCGGACACCGACGGACAGCACGGAGTACGACAGAGGAAATCAGAGGCAAGGGAGGGCTTTACACCGTTGGATCGCCCGCAGTCAGCCGCATTCACGGTCTGGTCGCGGACACCGCAGTATCCATCGAACGAGAGGTGGTCTCCGGTCACGCATATGCGATCCTCGCACCCGAAGCCGTCAGTGACGGCTGGTGCGGACAAGACAAGCCGACGTTCTGTCGGTAGATGGTGTTCCTGACCCACAACCCTTGGGCCCCGGTGCTTCCGAGCACCGGGGCCCTCGTGATGGAGGTTCCATGGCTCAACCCGGCGACATGCTCGACGATGAGGACTACCCCGCCTACACGATGGGCCGCGCCGCCGAGATCATCGGCTGCTCGCAGGACTTCCTCCGCCGGCTCGGTGACGCGAAACTGATCGACCCGCAGCGCTCCAGTGGCGGGCACCGCCGCTACTCCCGCTACCAACTACGCCTCGCCTCGCGCGCCCGAGAGATGTGCGACCAGGGCACCGACCTGGCCTCGGCCTGCCGAATCATCATTCTTGAAGACCAACTCGAAGAAGCCATTCGGCGCAACGAGCGCTACCAGCAGGGCTGAGCACGCCATCCGCACCGGGCCCGCCCCGAAGGTGACGCCATGCGCCGCACGGTCCCTGCCTGTCCGGGCAGGGGCCGTCTGTCTTCTGTATGCGGGGCTCGGTTAGGGCGCGGAAAGCCACTGACCTGCGGTGTGATGGGTGCGCCCGGCAGGATTCGAACCTGCGGCCTTGGGATTAGAAGTCCCCTGCTCTATCCGCTGAGCTACGGGCGCGTGTGGCGTGGATGTCGCGCCCAGAGGGTACCGCCGTCCCACTGCCCGACGGCGAAAAGGGTGCCCGCGTCCACGTTGCCGAGCAGACTCTCACGTCGACCTCGTGGCGGGCATCCGGGTTACCGCGGACCGGCCTGGCGTCGGACCGTACCTTTGGCTGGTGTTGCTGGATTCCGACGCCGAGAGCGACGTCGCCTACGAGCTGTGTCAGGTCGTTGGTCGCGCCATCCTGCCGTACCGGTCATCGGGCGCCTTCGGCACCGCCTTCTTCTTTCAGGGCGGCGACGACCCGGTGGGGGAGTCGCTGCTGACGGCCGCCGACCTGGTGGGCGGTTCCGGGGGTGAGTTGGGCCTGCGGTCGAGCGTCACCGAGCCGGCGGGAGTGGCCCCGGCCGTCATCTCCGAGACCGAGATCGTGCCCGGTTGGGCCCGCTTCCCGGGCGACGGGGTCGCGGTGTTGCCGACCGCTGGCCTGCACCGCTATGCCGGTGACGGCGGCTGGCGGTGGCGCGTCCAGCCGGTGCCGGCGGGGATCGCCGCCGGGCCCGAGGTGGTCGCCCGCCTCGGCGCCGACGCCGGTTCCGCTTTCGTGCTGGCTCACGGGGTACGCGACGACCTGTCGCGTCCGCTGGAGGTCGCGATCGAGCGGGTGGTCCGCGACGGGGACGCCGTGTTGATCACCACGGAGCTGCCGCCGGGGTACGTCGGCGCGCCGGTCTTCATCGTCCAGGCTGCGCCCAGCGGTGAGGTTTCCCCGTACTGCCTGGGCCTGGTCCTGCCCGGCGCCGGCGGGCATCCGGTGGCGACCTTCGACCGGATCCGTGCCGTCCTCCCGGCGACGCCCGGCGACGTCTGAGCCGCGCTGTCCGGCCCGGTCAGTGGCCGGGCGTCGCCGCCCCTGCCGCGTCGGCCGTCAGCGCGTTGGTCTGTGCGGCGTCAGCTCGGCCGGCGTCGGTCGGTGCGGCATCCGCTGGGGACGCGTCTGAGCGTGCGGCGTCGGTCGGTGTGGCGTCGGCCGGGGCGGTGGGGCCGGCGGCGAGGAACGCCTCGGCCCAGCGGCCCACCTCGTCGAAGACCTTCTTCCGTACGGCGGGGCCGGAGAGCGTGAGGTCGTGCAGCCCGCCGTCGAAGCGGGCCAGGGTCACGTGGCGGCCGAGGCGGGGCGCGTAGCGAACCATGTGTTCGACGTCCAGTACGGCGTCGGCCAGGGTCGCGTTGTCGTGCCACTTGGTGCCCCGGAAGGAGCGGGTCGAGCAGGCCAGCAGCACCGGCACCTGGATGTCCAGCCCGGCGCGGAGCCGGCGTTGCCCGGTGCGGATCGCGTTCAGCCAGCCGGCCCGGACCGGGAACCCGGCCAGCGGCTTCCACGCCAGGTCGTAGGTCCACTCGCCGCGGTGGTCGGAGTGGATGCTCTCGCCGTACACCGTGCCCAGCCCGAACGGGAGGATGCGGTGCGGCGCCCTGCGGCCCAGCCGGGACACGGCGGCCGCGAGGGGTCGACGGACCGCCCAGGGGGCGTTCAGGTCGAAGAAGGGGCTGTTGAGCACCAGGCCGTCGATGGTGCCGGTGTCGCGGCGGGCGTCCGCCCAGAGCGAGATGATCAGGCCGCCGGTGGAGTGGCCCATCGCCAGCAGGGTGTCGTGCCCGTCGTCCTTGCGGATGATCTCGGCGGCGGCGTCCAGCTCGGGGAAGTAGTCGCTGATGTCGCGGCAGAAGTTCGGGGTCTGGGACGGGAGCAGACTGCGACCGTACTTGCGCAGGTCGAGCGCGTAGAAGTCCCAGCCTCGCTCGGCGAAGAAGTCGGCCAGGTGCGTCTGGAAGAAGTAGTCGACGAAGCCGTGTACGTAGAGCACGGCCCGCCCGGTGGGGCGCTCGGCCCGCCGCCGGACCAGTGTCGCGACAACGGGGCCTTCGTCGTCGGTGCCCAGGTCGATCGTCTGCCGCTCGTAGGGCGGCCCCAACACGTCCGGTTCCACGAACGCGACGCTACGCCCCCTCCCTACCCAGCGGTAGCCCGAGCCTCGCCGATGTGCGCCCCCGCGATCTTGCGCTTTCTGCCCCGACATAAGGGGCGATAGCCGCTGTTCGGCATCCGAAAGTGCAAGATCGCGGGGGTGGGGCGTGGGTCAGGCAGTTTCCGCGTCGGCGCGGGGGGCCGTGGTCTCGGACTCGTCGACCTCGGCCTGCGGCTGGGGGACGTCGCGAAGGTGCTTGTTGTGCCGGGGCTCCTGGCGGGTCTTGGCGTCGTTGAGCCGACGCCGCAGGTCGTCACGGACGTCGTTCAGGGCGGCGTGCAGGTCCTCCTCCGCGGAGGTGGTGACGATCTTCTGCCGGCCGGCGATCCAGCACTCCAGGGTGACCTTCTGCCCGCGCGCCTCCCGGTCCTTGACCGACACCTCCAGCTCGGTGGCGTCCGCGTGGAAGCTGGCGAGCCGGGCGTCGAGGGTGGCGAACTGCTCGGCGATCCAGTTGCGGTCGCCCTGCGAGAACCCGGCGCCCACCCGCAGGCACTCAGCCACGGTGGCCGGGTTCGCCACGGCGCTCATCGCCGCGCCTCGGAAGCGTTCGCGGAGCCGATGGTAGTGATCGTCATGGCGCTGACCTCTCGTCGACGTGGAGCTGTCGGTGGTGCGTTGATCAAGTCCTTACCCAGTTCGGGCGGCCTGGAAAACCGTGGACGGCGCGCCGGCCGGGTCGGGCGTACCACATCGGGGCGTGATCAGGGCGTTGTCCACAGGTGGGTTCGTCATCCACAGGTACGGGTTGGGCGCTGGCGATGGGTGCCCCCAGTGTCGATGCTCGGTGTCGAGTCGACTCGCGCTGGCAGGCCCCGATCCCCCTGGAGGGACGATGTTCGACACTTACGTGACAATCGTCGGCAATGTGCTGACCACGCCAGAATGGCGACGTACGACCCAGAGCAACACCTTGGTGGCCAACTTCAAGGTCGCCTCCACCGCCCGCCGACTCGATCGGGACAGCGGCCGGTGGGTTGACGGAAATTCGCTCCGCGTCCGCGTCAACTGCTGGCGCAAGCTCGCCGAGGGAGTGGCGGCCTCCGTCATGATCGGCGACCCGGTGGTGGTCTGCGGACGGCTCTACACCCGCGACTGGACCGACGACGCCGGTAACCACCGCACGCTCTACGAGTTGGAGGCTGTCGCCGTCGGCCACGACCTGTCCCGGGGCCGAGCCCGGTTCCTGCGCAACCGGCCGAGCATGACAACCAGCACCGTGGAGGACGCGGAGGCCGAAAGCCGGGTGCACGGTGAGCCCACCGAGCCGGTGCCCGCTGGGCAGGCGCCCGTGCTGCCCGACGACCGTCCGCTGGACGACGACTTCGAGCTGCCCGACTACGCCGAGCTGCGAACCAGCCCGTTCGGCAACCTCCCGTCGGACGACGACAGCTCCCCGAGCGACGGGGTCCCCCTGAGTGGGGGAACCTCCCCGGGCGGTGGGGTCTCCTCGGGCCTCGACGACGAGTTGGCCCCTCCGCCCGAGGCGGACGACGACAACGCCGACGCTGACCTGGACATCGAGTTGGAGCCGGTGCCCGACGAGGGGCAGCCGGAGCCGGCGCAACCCGGTCGAGGGCGGCGTGGCCGGGGCCGGATCCCGCAGCCAGCCTGACCGATCGGTCGTGCGGCACGACGGGGGCGGGGTGGCGGCGTGACAAGCGTCGTCACCCCGCGTGACGGGCGTCGGAGGGCTGGCCCGCCTGTTCGCTCCGGCGGTTCTCGTTGCCGGTGCGGGACCGTGGGTTGGGCTGGTTCACGGGGTGCTCGTCTAGGCTGGCCGGCCGGAGGTGGTGCGGGTGCGACGGACAGCGCCGATGGCGAACGCGGTGGGGCTGCTGGCCGGGTACGCGCTGGACAGGCTGCTCGGCGACCCCCGCCGGTGGCACCCGGTGGCCGGCTTCGGGCAGGCCGCAGGCGCGCTGGAGCGCCGCCTCTACCGCCCGGACCGAACGGCGGGTACGGCATTCACCGCCCTGGCTGTCGGAGGGCCGGTGTTGCTCGGCGCGGTCGCCGCGGCGGCCACCCGGCACCGGCCGGTGACCCGGGCGGTGCTCGTGGCGGCCGGCACGTGGAGCGTGCTGGGCGGCCGCACGCTACGGCACGAGGCGACAGTCATGGGTCGGACGCTGCGCGACGGCGACCTGCCCGCTGCCCGGCGACGGCTCGGTCACCTCTGTGGGCGGGACCCGTCGACGCTGGACGAGTCGGAGCTGGCCCGTGCCACAGTCGAGTCGGTCGCGGAGAACACCTCCGACGCGGTCGTCGCTCCGCTGCTCTGGGGTGCGGTCGCCGGCCTGCCCGGGCTGCTGGGCTACCGCGCGGCCAACACCCTCGATGCGATGGTCGGGCACCGGTCGGCGCGCTACGCGCGGTTCGGCACACCGGCCGCTCGGCTGGACGACGCGCTCAACCTCGTGCCGTCCCGGCTGACCGGTCTGCTCACCATCGCCGTCGCGCCGGTCGCGCACGGGGACCGCCGGCGTGCCTGGCAGGTGTGGCGGCGGGACCGCAACGACCACCCGAGCCCCAACGCCGGTCAGTGCGAGGCGGCGATGGCCGGTGCGCTCGGGGTCCGCCTCGGTGGGCGCAACGTCTACTTCGGGCGCTCCGAGGTCCGGCCGTTTCTCGGCGACGGTCCCCGTCCCGAAGCGCGGCACCTGAAGCGGGCCGCCCGGATCTCCGGCGCGGTCGGGCTGGCCGCGGTCGGGCTGGCCGCCGCGTATCCGGTGACCCTTGGCCGCTTGGTCGGTGCCGTGAGCAGGCACGCACTGGTCGGGGTGCGGCGGGGGAGCGGACGGTGAGCGGCGGGCTTTTGGTGGCCGGCACGACATCCGATGCTGGCAAGAGCGTGCTCACCGCCGGCATCTGCCGCTGGTTGCATCGGCAGGGCGTGAAGGTGGCGCCGTACAAGGCGCAGAACATGTCGAACAACTCGGCTGTGGTCGTCGGGCCGGACGGGCGTGGCGGCGAGATCGGACGCGCCCAGGCCATGCAGGCCGCGGCGTGCGGGCTCGCACCCGACCTGCGGTTCAACCCGGTGCTGCTGAAGCCGGGCAGCGACCTGGCCAGTCAGGTCGTGCTGCTGGGCGAGGCGGTCGACACGATCACCGCCGGCACCTTCCGGCAGCTACGTCCCCGGCTCGCCGAGACCGCGTACGGCGCACTGGCCGAGCTGCGCGAGACGTACGACGTGGTGATCTGCGAGGGCGCCGGCAGCCCCGCGGAGATCAACCTGCGGGCCGGTGACTACGTCAACATGGGGCTGGCCCGGCACGCCAACCTGCCCACCATCGTCGTCGGCGACATCGACCGGGGCGGTGTCTTCGCCTCGATGTTCGGCACCGTGGCACTGCTTGACCCGGCCGACCAGGCGCTGATCGCCGGCTTCGTGATCAACAAGTTCCGGGGCGACCTCGGGCTGCTCCAACCAGGTCTGGACATGCTGCGTCAGGTCACCGGCCGCCCCACGTACGGGGTGCTGCCCTGGGCACTGGACCTGTGGCTCGACGCGGAGGACTCACTCGCCTACGGCCGGGTGCTCGGCCGACCCGCGGCCCCGCACGGCAGCGAATGGCTGGACGTGGCCGTCGTCCGCCTACCCCGGATCAGCAACGCCACCGACGTGGAAGCGCTCGCCACCGAGCCGGGCGTCCGGGTACGCCTCACCATCGAGCCGGCCGAGCTGGCCGCCGCCGACCTGGTCGTCCTGCCCGGCTCCAAGTCCACCGTCGCGGACCTCGCGTGGCTGCGCGAAACGGGCCTCGCCGACGCGGTGGCCACCCACGTGGCGGCCGGCAAACCCCTGCTCGGCCTCTGCGGCGGTTTCCAGATGCTGGGCCGCGCCATCCACGACCCGGTGGAGAGTCGGCAGGGCAGCGTGCCGGGGCTCGGTCTGTTGCCCATCGACATCACCTTCGATCCGCGCAAAACCGTCCGGCAGTCGGTGGGCACCGGCCACGGCGGCCTCCCGGTGCGCGGCTACGAGATCCACCATGGGTACGTGTCACAGGCCGACCCCGGCCTGACCCCGCTGCTGACCAGCGACGACGGTGTCGGAGAGGGGGCCGTGCTCGGCGTGGTGCACGGCACGCACTGGCACGGGGCGTTCGAGTCCGACGGGTTCCGCAGGTGGTTCCTCACCGAGGCGGCTCGCCTGGCCGGCCGCAGCGGGTTCCGGGTCGCACCGGACACCAGCTTCGCCGCCGCCCGGGAACGCTCACTCGACCTGCTCGGCGACCTGGTCGAGGAACACCTGGACACCGATGCCCTCTGGCGTCTCATCGAAGCCGGCCCACCCGCGGGCCTCCCCTTCATCCCACCCGGCCCGCCACCCTCCTGACCGGTTCACCGTCCCGGCCGGCGCGCTCTCTTGACCGGCTTACCGTCGTGGCCGGTTCACCGTCGTGGCCGGTTCACCGTCGTGGCCGGTTCACCGTCGTGGCCGGTTCACCGTCGTGGCCGGTTCACCGTCCCGGCCGGTTCACCGTCCCGGCCGGTTCACCGTCCCGGCCGGCGCACTGTCGTGGCCGGCGCACTGTCGTGGCCGGTTCACCGTCGTGGCCGGCGCACTGTCGTGGCCGGCGCACTGTCGTGGCCGGTTCACCGTCGTGGCCGGCGCACTGTCGTGGCCGGTTCACCGTCGTGGCCGGCGCACTGTCGTGGCTGGCTCGCCGTCGTGGCCGGCGCACTGTCGTGGCTGGCTCGCCGTCGTGGCCGGCGCACTGTCGTGGCTGGCTCGCCGTCGTGGCCGGCGCACTGTCCCATGCGGAGCGTGGGGCGGGGGCCGTGCCCGGGGCGGCGAGGCGTGATCCTGGGTAGGGCGCCTGTCGCGGACCCCACTACTTCCGCATGATCGTGCTCGATCCTTGTTGTAGGGGCCTCGTTCGTGCGGGGAGGGGCCTGTTTCCTGGTTTGAGCGTGATCTTGAGCTGGCGGCGCCAACCCGCCGGGTCCACTCGAAGTGGCCGCGCAAGAGAGGCCATGATCTGCGCACTTTCCGGGAAACTGCTGCCTCACCCGGTCGGGAGGCAGCAGTTTCGGGGAAAGTGCGCCGGGGTGCCCGGCCCGGGTGTGTCGGTGGCGGTCGCGGGTCGCCACCTCCGCATGATCGTGCTCGATCCTTGTTGTAGGGGCCTCGTTCGCGCGGGGAGGGGCCTGTTTCCTGGATCGAGCGCGATCTTGCGCCGACCGCCCGCTCGGGGCAGGCTCGACGGCGGGCCCGACGGCGGGATGGGGCGAGGTGGGTGGATTCAAGGGCGGATGTCGGCGGGGCGGTCGGAGGTGGGCAGGCCGGCGGCGAGCCAGGCGTCCACGCCGCCGATCATGTCGGTGGCCCGGCGCAGCCCGAGGGTCTGCAGGCTGGCGGCGGCGAGGCTTGAGCTGTAGCCCTGCCGGCACACCAGCACGATCTCCCGGTCGTACCCGGTGGCTTCCGGGATCCGCCAGGCGCTGGCCGGATCGAGGCGCCACTCCAGTACGGTCCGGTCGATGACGACCGCGCCCGGCAGGTCGCCCTGTTCTCGGCGCTGTAGTTCGGTGCGGGTGTCGACCAGCAACGCGCCGCCGCGGACCGCCTCGACGGTCTGCTGCGGAGTCAGTCGGTGCAGCCCGGCGCGGGCCTGTTCGAGTAGGGCGTCTATACCGGGGCTCATCACGTCTCGGAGCACCACCCGATCATGCCGATTCGGTGGCACGCCCGGCGGGGAACGGGCCGCCCGTCACCCGTCGCCGCACCAATTCCCCCGGACGTGATGGTGACCGGCCAGGGCGGTCAGCCGGACGTGTCGGCGTGGCCCGCCCTGGCCCCTCAACCAGCATGATCGACACGGGCCAACAGGGATACCGCGACGTCAGTGAATCGGAGTCGATCACCCTGTCCGGCAGCGGTGGCGGCATACTTCGGTCATGCACCACGCGAGGCTGAGCTGAGCCCGGGAACTGGCGGGTCGACCGTCGCGGTTGTCGAGGCGTACGCCGAATTGGCTCGTCGGGTGCTCGCGGGCCCGACGCGGTTGGGGCGGACCCGGCTGGTCGCGGTCGACGGGCCGAGCGGCGCGGGTAAGAGCCGTTTCGCCGCGCGGCTCGCGGACGCCCTGGCGGGGCCGCTCGGTGGCCGACCGCCGGTGGTGCACACCGACGACCTGCTCGACGGGTGGGACGACCAGCTCACCTTCTGGCCCCGGCTCAACGAGTGGGTGCTTGCCCCGCTGCGCAACGGGGAGCCGGGCGCCTACCTGCGGTACAGCTGGGTTCGGCAGTGCTTCCTGCCCCGGCCGGTTCCGGTTCCGGTGGCTCCGGTGCTGGTGGTCGAGGGGGTCAGTGCCGCCCGTGCGGTCGTCCGGCCGGAGCTGACGCTTGCCGTGTTCGTCACCGCGCCCGCGTCGCTGCGGCTGGCGCGCGCGGTCGCCCGGGACGGGCCGGAGATCCTGCCCGAGCTGCGGCGCTGGCACGAGGGGGAGCGGGCGCACTTCGCCGTCGACGAGACCGCGACCCACGCCGACCTGTTGGTGGATGGCGCGCCGACGCTGCCACATGACGCGGACCGGTACTACGTGCGGCTGCGCTGAGCGGGGCATGGACGTCGGCCAGCGACTGCGGCACGATGCGGGGAGCTACGGCGAAGGGGGAGCCACAATGACGGCAGCGGACGCGCCAGCGCGGCGTCGGATCACTCTCACCGGCATCAGCTCACGGGCCTGGGAGCATCCGGCCGACCGGGGCGCCCTGGTCGCGCTACGGGAGCTGCGCGGTTTCGACGACGTGGTAAGGGCGTTCTTCGGTATGTGGAACGAGCGGGGTTTCCGGTTGTCCGTGCTGGCCTCCGGCATCCGGGTCGACCACCGGCAGTACCCGGCGGTGTGGCAGCGCTACACCGAGGCCGCGGCGGCGCTCGACGTGGCCGAACTGCCCGAGCTGTACGTGACCCAGTCGCCTTGGCTGGGCGCCGAGGCGGTCGGGCTGGAGCGGCCGTTCATCGTGCTGAACTCCGCGTGCGTGCAGCAACTCGACGAGGACGAGCTGCGCTGCCTGCTCGGCCACGAGTTGGGGCACGTGGGCAGCGGGCACGCGGTCTACAAGACCATGCTCATGATCCTCACCCGGTGGGCGGCCAACCTGAGCTGGTTGCCAGTCGGTGCGATCGCGCTGCGGGCCATCATCGCGGCGATGCTGGAGTGGTGGCGCAAGGCGGAGCTTTCCGCCGACCGGGCCGGCCTGCTCGCCGGGCAGGACCCGGGCGCCGCGCTGCGGTTGCTGATGAAGCTGGCCGGTGGCGGTGACCTGTCCCAGGTCGACACGACGGCCTTCCTGGAGCAGGCCGCCGAGTACGCCGGTGGGGGCGACCTGCGCGACAGCCTGCACAAGATCCGGATGACGGCGTGGAGCACCCACCCGGCGCCGGTGGCGCGGGCGGCGCAGCTGCGCCAGTGGATCGACTCCGGGGCGTACGGGCGGGTGCTGGCCGGGGACTATCCGCGCCGTGAGGACGACGGCTCGACAAGCGTCTCGGAGGAGATCAAGGCGGCTGCCGAGTCGTACCGGGAGGAGTTCAGCCGGTCCACCGATCCACTTGTCGGGTTGCTGCGGCGGCTCGGCGACGGCGCGAGCGACGTCGGCGAGTGGGTGGGCGGCACCGCCGGCCGGGCCCGTTCGTGGATGGACGCGGCCACCGAGGCGGCGGGCCGCGCACACCGCGCCGGCCGGGCCGCTCCCGGCGCCGGTCCCACGGAGAACGGTGACGGTACGGGCTCCGCCGGCACGCCCCGGTAAGGCCGGCATACGATGCCGGTCATGACCTCACCGATCATGTCCGAGTCCGAGGTGCGGGCCGCCGTCGAGCGGGAGATGCCCGGCGTACGCGCCGATCTGGAGCGCCTCGTCCGCATCCCCGGCATCGCCTTCGAGGGCTTCGACCACTCGCACGTGGAACGCTCCGCCGAGGCGGTCGCCGAGTTGCTGCGCGGCTGTGGCCTGGACGTCGACATCGTGCGTTCCGGCGGCCAGCCCGCGGTGATCGGCCGTCGGGCCGCCCCGCCCGGTGCGCCCACCGTGCTGCTCTACGCGCACCACGACGTCCAGCCGGTCGGCGACCGGTCGCTGTGGGAGTCCGACCCGTTCGAGCCGGTGGAACGGGACGGCCGGCTCTACGCCCGGGGCGCGGCCGACGACAAGGCCGGCATCATGGCGCACGTCGCGGCGCTGCGCGCGTACGGTGACGCGCTGCCGGTCGGCGTGGTCCTGTTCATCGAGGGCGAGGAGGAGTACGGCTCCGACTCGCTGGAGCAACTGCTTGCCGATCACCGCGACGAGATCGCCTCGGATGTCATCGTGATCGCGGACTCCGGCAACTGGGACATCGGCGTACCGGCGTTGACCACCTCGCTGCGGGGCATCGTGAACTGCTTCGTCGAGGTGCGCACGCTGGACCACGCGGTGCACAGCGGCATGTTCGGCGGCGCCGTGCCGGATGCGCTCACCGCGCTGGTCCGGTTGTTGGCGACGCTGCACGACGACGCCGGGAACGTGGCAGTGGACGGGCTGGTGGGCCGGGAGGGCGCCGCCGTCGACTACCCGGAGGACCGGGTCCGGGCCGAGGCTGGGCTCGCCGACGGCGTGCAGTTCATCGGCACCGGCCGGATCACCGACCGGCTCTGGACCAAGCCGGCGCTGGCCATCCTCGGTGTCGACGCGCCATCCACCGGCGAGGCGCCGAACGCCCTGGTTCCGGCCGCGAAGGCGAAGCTCAGCATCCGCCTGGCCCCGGGCGACGACCCCAAGCGGGCGTACGCGGCGGTGCGCGCCCACCTGGAGCAGCACGCGCCGTGGGGCGCGCAGGTGACTGTCAGCTTCGAACACGACGGTGACCCGTGCGTGATCGACGCGTCCGGGCCGATGTTCGATGCCGCCCGTTCGGCCTTCCGGACCGCCTGGGACGGCACCGACCCGGTGGACATCGGCGTCGGCGGCTCGATTCCGTTCATCGCCACCTTCCAGGAGATGTTCCCGAAGGCGGCGATCCTGGTGACCGGCGTGGAGGATCCGCACGCCCGCGCGCACGGCCCGAACGAGAGTCTGCACCTGGGGGAGTTCGCCCGGGTCTGTCTCGCCGAGGCGCTTCTCCTGCGCAACGTGGCGGCGGTGGGCGGTTAGGTTCCAGTGCGGCAACTTTGGGCCCTGATCTGGGGGTTTACGGCGTGTCGGACGACCACCTGTTATAGCCTTTCGTACATGAGTACGAACGAGGTGATGGCCCGGTTGGGGGCCGCTGTCAGCGCGCTGGGAGATGTCGATGTCTCCGCGTGGTCCGAGGACACGCTCAATGAACAGCTCGGTGAACTCTCCGCCGCACTGGTCGCCCTCGACTCGGTGCTCTCCCGGGTCGCCGGCGAGGTCCGCGCCCGAGGGTTGCGCATCGAGGAGCCCGTCTCCGCTTAAGGGCCGGTTTCATAAGAACTGGCCGGTCGTCGTCCGGACTCCGCCTCGGCTCGACCGCCCTCATGAAACCGGCCCTGAGCCGTCGTCCGCGTGAGTGGGCGGCTCCCTGCCGACACCGCCCGGGCACGGCAATGCCCGGGCGGTGTCGGAGGTGACTGGCAGGATGAGCTGCGTGCGGTTCCTCGATCTGGCAGCCACGTCCGCCGCCGTCGGCGCCACCAGCGGCCGACGGGCCAAGGTGGAGTTGCTCGCTGACGCGCTGCGCCGGCTCGACCCCGACGAGGTCGAGCCGGGCGCCGGTTATCTGGCCGGTGAGCTGCGCCAACGGCAGACCGGGGTCGGCTACGCGAGCCTGCGTGACCTGCCGCCACCGGCCGCCGAGCCGACGTTGACGGTGGCAGCCGTGGACGCGGCCATCGCGCAGATCGCCGCAGTGCACGGCTCGGGCTCGCAGGCGCGGCGTCGGGCGCTGCTCGGCGCCCTCTACGCGGCGGCGACGGCCGACGAGCAGCGCCTGCTCACCGGCCTGTTCAGTGGCGAGCTGCGCCAGGGCGCCCAGGCCGGGCTCCTCGCGGATGCTGTCGCCCGGGCCGCCGAGGTGCCGGTGGCGGCGGTCCGCCGGGCGCTGCTGCTCGCCGGTGATCTCCGGGCCGTGGCGGTGGCCGCGCTGGCCGGAGGGGCCGCCGAGTTGGCCGGGTTCGGTCTGCAGGTCGGTCGACCGTTGGCGCCGATGCTCGCGCAGAGCGCCCCCTCGGTCGACGAGGCGCTCGCCGCCACCGGCAGCCCGGCGGTGGTCGACGTGAAGCTCGATGGCATTCGCATCCAGGTGCACCGCTCCGGCGCCGACATCGCGGTGTTCACCCGCAGCCTCGACGAGATCACCAGCCGGGTGCCCGAGGTGGTCGCCGCCGTCCGTGCCCTGCCCGGCCGCGAGTTTGTCCTCGACGGCGAGGCGATCGGCCTGGACCAGACCGGCCGCCCGCTCCCGTTCCAGCAGACGTCGAGTCGCGCCGCCCGGCGCACCACCCCCAGCACCACCGGCCGCACACCTGTCGCCCCGGCGGTGCTCGCGGCGGCCGCCAGTACGGGCGCGACGGTCCTCACTCCGTACTTCTTCGACCTGCTGCACCTCGACGGCCAGGATCTGATCGACAGTCCCGGCCGGGAGCGGTGGGCCGCCCTCGCCGGTTCGGTGGACTCGTCGCTGCTGGTCGGGCGCATGGAGGTCGACAATCCGGAGCAGGCGGCCGCCGCGTTCGCCGCGGCGCTCGACGCCGGGCAGGAGGGCGTGGTGGTCAAGGCGCCCGGCGCCCCCTACGACGCCGGCCGACGCGGTGCCGCCTGGGTCAAGGTGAAACCGCGGCACACCCTCGACCTGGTGGTGCTCGCCGTCGAGTGGGGCAGTGGCCGACGCAAGGGCTGGCTGTCCAACCTGCATCTGGGGGCCCGTGACGCGCGCACCGGCGAGTTCGTGATGCTCGGCAAGACGTTCAAGGGGCTCACCGACGAGTTGCTGCGGTGGCAGACCGAGCGGTTCCTCGACCTCGCCGTGGAACGCGGCGACTGGGTGGTCCGGGTCCGACCCGAGCAGGTGGTGGAGATCGCCTTCGACGGGGTGCAGACCAGCTCGCGCTATCCCGGTGGGATGGCGCTGCGGTTCGCCCGGGTGGTGCGCTACCGCGACGACAAGTCAGCCGCCGAGGCCGACACCATCGACGCGGTCCGCGCCATCCACGCCGGCCGCGTGAGCGGCTGACCGGGCGAGGTCAGGCGGACGCGGTCGGCGTCGGCTCGGCGGCC
This sequence comes from Micromonospora sp. D93, assembly GCF_018070365.1. Classification (NCBI taxonomy): domain Bacteria; kingdom Bacillati; phylum Actinomycetota; class Actinomycetes; order Micromonosporales; family Micromonosporaceae; genus Micromonospora; species Micromonospora sp. D93. The sequence goes on from NZ_JAGPXW010000029.1 coordinate 28,127, forward strand.
CGGTCCAGCGGAGCCGGGGTGGTGCCGATGCCGGCGGCCCGGCGGGCCTCTCGACGGGCCACCCAGCCGTAACCGAAGAGAGCCATCACCGCGAAGAGCCACCACTGCACGACGTAGCCGAAGTTCTGCCAGTTGTTGGCGTGCCCGACCGGCACCGCCTTGAACACCGGATCGGCTGCCGGGGTCTGCTCGTCGAGCAGCAGGTACGCGCCGTAGACCGGGTAGGGAAGCTCGCCGGCCAGCCGCGACACCCCGATCCGCCGGATCTCCAGCAGCCCGTCGCGTCGGGCCACCGCGCCGGCGCCGCTCTCGGTCTCGTGCACCCGACCGACAACCGTCACGTCGCCGGTCGGTGCGGCCGGCACCGACGGCTGGGCGGTCGCCCCACCGGGCGCCGGCGGGATCCAGCCCCGGTCCACCAACAGCGCAGTGCCATCGGTGAGCACCAGCGGGGTGAGCACCTCGAAGCCGACCCGGCTGTCCACCGTCCGGCCACGGACCAGCACGGTGTTCGTGGGGTCGTACCGGCCGGTGACGGTGACCCGGGTCCAGACCTTGTCCTCGGCGGGCGCCGGACCCGTGGTTCCGGCGCCGCCGGCGGGAGCGCGCAGCGCGTCGGCGAGCGGCGCGGGAGCCATCCGCTGGCCCGCGTCGATCCGCTCGTTGACCTCGGTGCGCCCCCGGTAGCGGTCCAGCTGCCAGTTGCCGAGGAAGACCATGACGGCGGCCGCGACAAGGGTCAGCGCGAGAGCGCCCAGCCAACGTGGGCTCAGCAGGAACCGGTACACGGCACCGAGGCTACTCGTATGACCGGCGCCACTGAGCTGGACCGGGCCGGACCGGGCCGGGGCCGTCGCCAGGGGCCCTGCCAGGGCCGGGCCGGCCGCCCCGGTTGGCGGTGCTCGCGCCTCCAGCCGGGCGGGTATCGTCACGCCGACGGATCGGCCTCGGTCGTCCCGTCGCGTACCCGCCACCGCTCGCGAGGAGTCGATGATGACCGTCGTGCCGCGCCTGGTGCTCAGCGCGCCGTCCTCCGGGCACGGTAAGAACGCGCTGGCGATCGGGCTGCTCGCCGCCCTGGCCGAGCGAGGGGTCGACGTCGCCGGGTTCAAGCTCGGGCCGGACCACGTCGATGCCGCCTACCTCGGTCTCGCCTCCGGTCGGCCAGGTCGGGTGATCGACCCCCGGCTGGTCGGCATCGACCGGCTCGCCCCGCTGGTGGCGCACGGCGCCGCCGGTGCCGGGCTCGCCGTGGTGCAGGGCAGCATGGGCTTGTACGACTCGGTCGGCGGCCGTCCCGAGCAGGAGTCCACGGCCGCCGCGGCCGCCGCGCTGCGCAGCCCGGTGGTGCTCGTTGTCGACGTGGCCGCGATGGGCCAGTCGGTGGCGGCCCTGGTGCACGGTTTCCGCTCGTACGACGAGCAGTTGTGGCTCGGTGGGGTGATCCTCAACCGGGTGGCGTCGTCGCGGCACGAGGGGATGCTGCGCGAGGCGTTGGACGACGTGGGAGTGCCGGTCTACGGCGCGTTGCGTCGCCAGGACCTGCCGGCGGTGCTGCCGTCGCGGCGGCACGGTGTGGCACCGGTGGTCGACGACTCGGCCGACGCCGTCCGTGCGGTGCGCCGGCTGGGCGAGGCCGTCGCCGCCACTGTCGATCTGGAACGGCTGCTCGGGTTGGCCCGCTCCGCCCCGCCGCTGCCGACGCCGGCCTGGTCTCCCGAGGAGGCCCTCGGCACGTTCACGGCCCCGGCGAACCGTCCGTTGGTGGCGGTGGCCGGCGGGCCGGGTGGCAGCTTCAGCCACCCGGAGACCACCGAGTTGCTCCGGGCCGCCGGCGCCGAGGTCGTCGTCGTCGACCCGCTGCGCGACGAGGCGCTGCCGGTCGGCACCCGCGCGCTGGTCGTCGGTGGCGCGCTGCCCGAGGCGTACGCCGAGCAGTTGTCGGCCAACCGGCGGCTCTGCATCGCGGTGGCCGAGTTGGCGCGGACCGGGCGTCCGGTGATCGCCGAGGGCGCCGGGTTGCTCTGGCTGGCTCGGGAGTTGGACGGGCTGCCGATGTGCGGTGTCCTGGACGCGGTAGGCGTCAGCCGGGACGGGGTGGTGGCCGGCTACCGGGAGGCGACCGCCCAGACCGACAGCGTGGTCGCCGCCACCGGCACTGTGCTGGTCGGGCACAAGGCGCACCGCGCGGTGCTCACCCCCCGCGCCGGTCAGCGCCCGGCCTGGAGCTGGGACGGGGGCGCGCCGGAGGGCTTCGTCTGGCGCAACGTGCACGCCTCGCAGCTCACAGTGCACTGGGCCAGCCATCCGGCGACGGCGGCGCGGTTGGTCGCCGCCGCGGCAGCCGACCCGACGAGCGAGGTGGTACCCGCGCAGTCGGGCGAGGTGTCGGTGTGATCGGTCAGGTGGCGGTGCGCCGATTCCCGGCGTTGACCGTTTCCACCCCGCGTACCGAGGTGCGTCAGCTCCTGGCGGCCGACGCGGCGGCGGCCGGGGAGATCTTCGCCGACAAGCTGACCCGGCGTTGGCTGCCGCTGCCCGACGACTCCGGCCCGATCGACGGGCTGGCGTGGTGCACCGACCTGGCCCGGCAGCGGCGCGACAGTGGGGAGGGCGACCACTACGCGGTGCTCCGGCGGGAGGACGACCAGGTGGTGGGCTCGTTGTGGACGAGGCGCACCGACTGGGGCGCCCGCCTCACCGAGATCTCCTACGCGATGGCGGCACACGCGCGGGGCTTCGGCCTCGCCGCCGAGGCGGTCGACGCGGTGGCCATCGCGCTGATTCTGGAGCACGGCTTCCAACGGGTCGAGCTGCGGGTGGCACCCGGCAACCTGGCCTCGCGCCGGGTCGCCGAGAAGGCCGGGTTCAGCTACGAGGGTCTGCTGCGTAACGCCGGGTTCGTCAGCGGCGGTCGGGTGGACCTGGAGGTCTGGTCGTTCGTCGCCGCCGACCTGCGCTGAGCCACGCGCACCGACCTACCGGCCGTCAGCCGACGATGGCGTCCGACGGTGGGGTGAACTGGCGGGTCGGTGTGCCCTTCAGGCCGTCACGCAGGGTCTCCGAAACCGCCTTGATCGGGATCTGGGACTGCCCGTCACCAACGGCGTTGAACGGATTGTCCGGGTCGGAGATGAAGCTCGCCGCTGCCAACTCCGGGGTGTAGCCCACGAACCAGGCCGATCGGGTGCTGTCGGTCGTACCGGTCTTGCCGGCCACCGGGCGTCCGACGGTTCCCCGCACGCTGTCGGCGGTGGACCAGCCGCCGCAGCTGCCGCGCGCCGGGGTGTCTCCGGTCGGGCAGCGGGCCGCGTCGGTGGCCGCCCGCGCGGCGTCCGCGCTCACGACCTGCCGGCAGCGCGGCTTGGCCACCTCGCGGTGGAGGCCGCCCGCTGTGGCGTACGTGGCGGGCGTGCCGTCCCGGTTCATGATCGCTTGTACGGGGATGGCCTCGCAGTAGCGGCCGTCGGCCGCGATGGCGGCGTACGCGTTCGCCATCTCCAGCGGGGTGGCGTCGGAGACGCCCAGGGTGAACGCGCCCCACTTCTTAGCCTTGTCCGGGGACGCGTGGTCCCGGTCGACGTCGGTGCGCCACCGCAGCCCGAGTTGCTCGGCCAACCGGACGGCCCGGTCCGCGCCGACCTTCTCCTCCAGCCACACGAAGTACGTGTTCACCGACTTGCCGAAGCCGGACCACATGGTCTGCTGGCCGGACATGGCGCCGCTGGCGTTGGAGGGCGACCATCCGTCGTAGACCTCGGACCGGTAGCGGTAGGGCGCGTTGAACGAGGTCGAGAGGGTCATCCCCGCGTCGAGCGCGGCCAGCATCGGGAACATCTTGAACGTCGACCCGGCCTGGTAGCCGGCCAGGTCACCGCCGCCGAGCAGTGGTGCCACGGTGTTCGGGTAGTTGGCCTTCACCTTCGGCCCGGCCTCCGGGTTGGAGCTCTGCGGGTTGTCGGCCAGGTCCAGGGAGTACGTCCGGTTCACCGCCATGGCCTTCACCCGCCCGGTGCCCGGCTCGGAGACCACGATGCCGTTGGCGAACGGACTGCCGGTGGCCTCCTTGGCGCCGACGTTCTTCTCCGCCGCCGCCTGGATCTTCGGGTCGAGGCTGAGCACGATCCGGTAGCCGCCCCGGCGCAGGTTGTCCATCCGTTCCAGCCGGTTCGCCCCGAACGCGGGCTGCGCGCTCCACCAGTTCTTCAGGTAGTCGCAGGCGAAGCCCCAGCTGTTGTACTTCTCCGGCACCGCCGCGCAGTCGTGCGGCGGGGTGGTGAGCTTGAGCCGGATCGGTTCGGACTTGGCGGCGGCGGCCGAGTCGGGGGAGAGGTAGCCGAGTTGGCTCATCCGGTCCAGCACGTAGTTACGCCGCCCGGTGGCCTCCTTCTGGTCGGAGTCGGCCGGGTCGTACTCGGAGGGGGACTTGACCAGTCCGGCGAGGGTGGCGGCCTCGACCGGGGTGAGGTCCTTCGGGGTCTTGGAGAAGAAGATCTCGCTGGCGGCGTAGATGCCGTACGCCCGGTGCCCGAAGTACGCCGAGTTCAGGTAGCGCTCCATGATCTCTTCCTTGCTGATCTCCTTCTCCAGGTCCAGCGCCATCCGCATCTCCTTGACCTTGCGCAGGCTGGTCTGCTGGGTGGCTTCCTGGACCTCCTTGGGCGTGGTCGCGCTGTCCCGCAGGGCCATCCGGACGTACTGCATGGTCAGCGTCGAGGCGCCCTGGGAGCCGCCGGAGCGGGCGTTGGAGACGAAGGCGCGGGCCACGCCCTTGGGGTCGACGCCGTGGTGCTGGTAGAAGCGGGAGTCCTCGGCGGCGATGATCGCCTGTTGGATGTTCGGCGACATGTCCGACAGCTTGGTGTACTGCCGGTACTCCTCGTAGAACATGGTCAGGACGGTCTTGCCGTCCGGGCCGTAGACGTACGAGGTCTCGGCGGGCAGTGCGGTTTTCAGCACCCGGGTCTTCTGGTCCACGGCGTGCGCGGTGGCCTTCGCGCCGAGCCCGGTGAGGGCGACCAGTGGATAGGCGGCGGCGGCGATCACGATTCCGGCGATCAGTCCGGCGCGGAGGAGTGGGACGAGTCGACCAGCGGCAGCAAGGGGTCGGTTGCTCACCTGGCCAAGTTATGACATTTCCGATTCGTACATGAGAAGAACTCTTAAACCGGCGGGTGGTGACGTGGCTTACGTCGAGATCGACTGTCCCACCGGCCACCTTCCCGGCAGGATCGCGGACATGTCCGATCAGCCGAGCACGGCCACCCCGCCCACCGGGGTCGAGCCGGACCTCGCCCACCACGGCGACGCGGAGGCGACCGCCGGCCTGATCGACCTCGCCGTCAACGTCCGTCGGGCGCGGCCTCCCGCCTGGCTGGCCGACCCGATCGCCGCGACCCTGACCGATCTGGCCCGCTATCCGGACCCGGTGCCGGCCCGCGCGGCGGTCGCCGCCCGCCACGGCCGTCACCCGAACGAGGTGCTGCTCACCGCCGGCGCCGCCGAGGGCTTCGTGCTGATCGCCCAGGCGCTGCGCGGCGTTCGTCGCCCCGTGGTGGTGCACCCACAGTTCACCGAGCCGGAGGCGGCGCTGCGGGCCGCCGGACACCCGGTCGAGCGGGTGCTGCTCGACGCCGCCGACGGTTTCCGGCTCGACCCGTCCCGGGTGCCCGCCGACGCCGACCTCGTGATGATCGGCAACCCCACGAACCCGACCTCGGTGCTGCACCCCGCCCAGGCGGTGGCCGCGCTGGCCCGCCCCGGCCGGGTGCTGGTGGTCGACGAGGCGTTCGCCGACACCACGATCGCCTCCGGCCACCCCGGCGAACCGGAGTCGCTGGCCGAACGCCGCGACCTGCCCGGGCTGCTCGTGGTGCGCAGCCTCACCAAGACGTGGGGCCTGGCCGGCCTGCGGATCGGCTACCTGCTCGGCGCTGCGGAGCTGCTGTCCCGGCTGGCCGCCGTCCAACCGCTCTGGGCCGTCTCCACGCCCGCGTTGGCGGCCGCGTCGGCCTGCGCCAGCGCCGTCGCGGTCCGGGCCGAACGCGCGATCGCCGCCGACCTCGCCGCCGACCGCGACCACCTGGTCGCGCGCCTCACCGACCTGCCCGGTGTACGCGTCGCGGGGCGTCCCGCCAGCGCGTTCGTCCTGCTGCACCTGCCGGGCGCGACAGCGATCCGGGCCGCCCTGCGCGAGCGCGGCTGGGCGGTGCGCCGAGGCGACACGTTCCCCGGCCTCGGCCCGGACTGGCTGCGGGTGGCGGTACGGGACCGCAACACCACCGACGCGTTCATCGACGTGCTGCGCGAAATCATGGAGGCATGATGCTGGAGACCACGATCGCGGCGATCCGCCCGGCGGACGAAGCGGCCATGGCCGCCGCCCGGGAGCTGCACGGCCGGCTGACCAAGCCGGCGGGCTCGCTGGGCGCGCTGGAGGAGCTGTCGGTACGCCTCGCCGGCCTGGCCGGAGCCTGCCCGCCGCCGCTGCCCGAGCCGGCCGCGGTGGCGATCTTCGCCGGCGACCACGGGGTGCACGCCCAGGGGGTGAGCCCCTGGCCGCAGGAGGTCACCGCTCAGATGATCGGCAACTTCCTGGCCGGTGGAGCGGTGGTCAACGCGTTCGCCCGGCAGGCCGGCGCCTCGGTCACAGTGGTCGACGTCGGCGTGGCCACCCCGCTGCCCACCGACCCGGCCGCCGACCCAGCCGTGCTCGATCCGGCCGTGCCCCGGCTGGTCGTCGCCTCCGTCCGCCGGGGCACCCGCGACCTCACGATGACCGCCGCGCTGACCCGGGACGAGGCGCTTGCGGCGGTGCGGACAGGCATCCGGATCGCCGACGAGCTGATCGACGCCGGCGCCGGCATCCTGCTCACCGGTGACATGGGCATCGCCAACACCACGCCGGCCGCCGTGCTGATCGCCGCGTTCACCGGTGCCGACCCGCTCGACACCACAGGTCGGGGCACCGGGGTCGACGACCCGACGTACGCGCGCAAGGTGGCCGTGGTGCGGGCCGCGCTGGCCCGGCACACCCCCGACCCGGCCGACCCGCTGGGAGTGCTGGCCGCCGTCGGTGGTCTGGAGCACGCCGCCCTGGCCGGGCTGATCCTCGGGGCCGCAGCCCGCCGCACACCGGTGCTGCTGGACGGCGTGATCGCGGTCTCGGCCGCGCTCGCCGCCGCCGCGTTCGCCCCGACGGCGGTCTGCGCCATGGTCGCCGGTCACCGTTCGGCCGAGCCCGGCGCCACTGTGGCGCTGCGCCACCTCGGCCTCGACCCGCTGATCGACCTGGGGCTGCGCCTCGGCGAGGGCACCGGCGCGCTGCTGGCGTTGCCAGTGGTCACCGGCGCGGTCCGGGTGCTGCACGAGGTGGCCACCTTCGACTCCGCAGGGGTGGCCGAGAAGTGAGCACGCGCAGCGAACGAGCAGTCCGCCTCGGTGGTGCGGCGTGACCTCCAATCCGTACCCCCTGGGTTTGCGGCTGCACGGACGGCGGGTGGTCGTGGTGGGCGGTGGCGCGGTCGCCACCCGGCGGGTGCCCGCGCTGCTCGACGCCGGCGCGGACGTCCTGCTGGTGGCCCCGGAGCTGACCCCGGCGCTGCGTGCCCGGGCCGACGCGGGTCGGCTGCACTGGGTGCCGCGCCGGTTCGTGCCGGAGGACCTGGACGGCGCGTGGCTGGTCCACGTGGCGATCGACGACCCGCTGGCGGCGGCCTCGGTGAGCGCCGTGGCCGCCGAGCGGCGGATCTTCTGCGTCCGAGCCGACGACCGGACCGCCGCCACCGCCTGGACGCCGGCCGTGACCCGGCACGGCCCGGTCACCGTGGCGGTGCTCGGCGGCGGCGACCCGCGCCGGGCGATGACCGTCCGCGACGCCATCCGCGACCTCCTGGCCGTGCGCCTGGCACCGGACGGAATCGCTGGCCGGCCCGACGCTTCGGCCGAGACGACCGGCGGACGGCAGGCCGGGCGGGTGGCGCTGGTCGGTGCCGGGCCGGGCGACCCGGAGCTGATCACCGTGAAGGGCTGGCGGCTGCTCACCGAGGCCGACGTGGTGGTCGCCGACCGCCTGGTGCCCGGGCTGCTCCTCGACGAGCTACGCCCGGACGTCGAGCTGGTGGACGCCTCGAAGATCCCCTACGGCCCGTCCCGGGCCCAGGAGGAGATCAACCAGATCCTTGTCGACCGTGCCCTGGCCGGTGCCTTCGTGGTGCGGCTCAAGGGCGGCGACCCGTACGTCTTCGGCCGTGGCGGCGAGGAGCTGCTGGCCTGCGCGGCGGCCGGCGTGCCGGTGACAGTGGTGCCCGGGGTGACCAGCTCGATCGCCGCGCCGGCCGCAGCGGGCATCCCGGTCACCCATCGGGGGGTGGCGCACGAGTTCACAGTGGTCTCCGGGCACCTGGCACCCGACTCGCCGGCCTCACTGGTGCGCTGGGACGCCCTCGCCGGCCTGCACGGCACCCTGGTGATCCTGATGGGGCTCAAGAACCTCGCCGCTATCACGGCCACCCTGATCGCCCACGGTCGGTCGCCGCAGACGCCGGCCGCCGTCGTCCAGGAAGCCACCACAGGCACCCAGCGGGTCCTGCGGTCCACGTTGGGCGAGGTGGCTGCCGACCTGCTCGCCGCCGACCTGCGCCCGCCCGCCGTGGTGGTGGTGGGCGACGTGGTGGACGCCCTCGACGGCTGACCGGCGACCGAACGCTGCGGCGGCACACCCGGCGGTGCACCCGAGCCTCATCGAGGTCCCTGCCGTGGCGTTCCGCCGGTCCGGGTGAAGAGTCACCGGCTGATGGTCTGTTCCGACCGTGCTGGCGATGCCGATCGGGCCTGGGAGGGTGCCGGCAGGGTAGATCTTGGACACGTTCCGTTACGCGCTAACGGAAAGTGTCCAAGATTGCCAGCTGCCGGTTGCTGCGGTCGGTCAGTCCTCGTCGGCTGGGCCGGGGCGGTTCTCGCCGATCCAGGCTCGCACTGATTTGCCGTCCCAGACACGGCCCACCTTCAAGGTGACGAGGGGGTCAGGGAATCCCTTACGGCCCAAGCAGCTCCACAACCTGACGGCCCGGCCTGCTCGGTGCAGTTCACGGGAGACCGGGCGCTGTTGATGCGGCTGGGGTCCCTCGGCGAGGTTGACCCCTACAACGGGTGGATGTGGGTTACCGCGGTCTCGCCGACCTCGCGCCCTGGCGGCTGGACGCGGCGTACCGAGGTTGGCGTGACAGCCGGCAGGCACAGGGGCTTCCGGTGCCGTACGCGCACTGGACGGTGCCCACCGACCTCGGGGCCCACCTGTACGGGTGGCAACCGAACCTGCCGTACCCACACTGACTGAAGGGGCCGGAGCGCAAGCGCTCCGGCCCCTTCACGCGTGCGATCCAACTACTGCTTGAGCATGTTGTCCAGCAGCAGGGCACAGCGGATCAACCCGAGGTGGCTGTACGCCTGCGGGTGGTTGCCCAGGCCGCGCTCGGCGAGCGGGTCGTACTGCTCGGGGAGCAGGCCGGTCGGGCCGGCGGTCAGCACCATCTGCGCGAACAGCTCCTCGGCGTCAGTGCGGCGGCCGGTGCGCAGGTACGCCTCGATCAGCCACGCCGTGCAGATGTGGAAACCGCCCTCACGGCCGGGCAGGCCGTCGTCCCAGTGGTAGCGGTAGACGACCGGGCCGCTGCGCAGGTCCGCCTCGATGCGCAGGACGGTGGACAGGAAGCGCGGGTCGTCGCCCGGGAGTAGGCCGGAGAGCCCGATCCAGAGTGACGAGGCGTCCATGTCCTCGTCCCCGTACGCGACGCTGTACGCCTCGACGTCGGAGTGCCAGCCGTGCTCCAGCACGTTGGCGCCGATCCGGTCCCGCAGGTCCTTCCACTCGGGCCGGTCCTCGCCGCCGTGCTCGCGCATCACGTGCAGTGCGCGGTCGACGGTCATCCAGCACATCACCTTGGAGAACACGTGGTGCCGGGGTGGCAGCCGCGCCTCCCAGATGCCGTGGTCGGGCTCGTGCCAGCGGCGGCGGACCGCCTCGACCATGTTCTCCAGGACCCGCCACTCGTCGTCGCGGACCGAACCGCGAGCGTCGGCGACTGCCGCGATCAGGTCGGCGATCGGGCCGAAGACGTCCAGCTGCAACTGGTGGTTGGCGAGGTTGCCGACCCGGACCGGCCGGGAGCCGGCGTACCCGGGCAGCGTGTCGATGACCGCCTCGGCGCCCAGCTCGTAGCCGTCGATGGTGTAGAGCGGGTGCAGGCGCTCCGGGTGCCCGCCGGTGCGCTCGATGCAGCCGTCCACCCAGCGCAGCAGCGCCTCGGCCTCCTCGACGGAACCCAGGTCCACAAGCGCGCGGGCGGTCAGCGCGGCGTCGCGCAGCCAGCAGTAGCGGTAGTCCCAGTTGCGGACCCCGCCCAGCTCCTCGGGGAGCGAGGTGGTCGCCGCGGCCAGGATCGAGCCGGTGGCTTCGTGGCAGAGCCCACGCAGGGTGAGGGCGCTGCGCGCGACCAGGTCACGAGCGGTGGACGGCAGCCGCAGCGAGGCCACCCAGTCCTTCCACGGCTGCTCGGCGGCGGCCTGCCGCTCGTGGATCGGCACCCGGTGGTGCTCCAGGCTGTGCGTGCCGAAGCGCAGCTCCAGCACGACCTGCCCGCCGGCGGCGGAGAGGTCGACGATCGCCTTGGCGGTCTCGTACCCGCCGTCGTTGCCGACCTCCCACTCCACCCCGGGGGCGTAGAGCGCGACCGGCTCGTTGGAGCCGAGCACCAGCAGACCGTCGCCGATCGGCTGCAACTGCACGGCGACCTGACCGAACTCGGGCCTCGGCGCGAACTCCACCTTGGCCTTGCCGCTGCCGGTCAGCACCCGGACCAGTGTCGAGTCGCCGGTGATGACCGCCGGGCTGTCGTCCGGGGTGGTCTCCCGGGCCGGCTTGTCCAGCCAGTCGGTGACGGTGAGCCCGGACCAGCGGGTCTCCACGGTCATCGTGCCGGAGCGGTAGCGCTGACCCAGCGGGATGCCGCCGCGCTCCGGGGCGACGCTGAAGTGACCGGCCGGGCTGCCACCGACCAGGTCGGCGAAGATCGCCGCCGAGTCCGGTTTGGGGTGGCAGAGCCAGCTCACCTTGGCCTCGGGGGTGAGCAGAGCGACGGTACGACCGTTGGCCAGCATGGAGTGCCGTTCGATCGGCACCGCCCGCTCGCCGAACAGCCAGTGCCGTCGGGTCTCCAGCAGCAGCGCCAGCGACCGAGCGGCCTCCAGCGGGTCGCCGACCCGGTAGCTGGCCTTGGTGTCGCCGGGGCCGATCTTGATGCCGAGGTCGGGACCGTGCAGGTGACCGAACGCGTTCTCGTCGGTGACGTCGTCGCCGATGAACAGCACCGCGCTGGAGGCGAGCTGGGTCCGCAACTGGTCGAGTGCGGTGCCCTTGTGGGTGGCCACGACGGACAGCTCGATGACCTCCTTGCCCTGGGTCACCGTGACGCCGTCGAAGGTGGCTGGACCGTTGAGGACAGCCTCGATGGCGGCGGCGGCGATCTGCGGGTCGACACCGCGGGTGTGCATCGCGACGCTTGCCGGCTTGCGTTCCAGCCGGATGCCCGGATGCTTGGCGGCGATCTCGCGAAGCGAGTTGCGCACCTGCTGGCGAACCGCGACCAGCTCGGGGGAGAGCCGCTCGACGAAGCCGATGTCGAACTCGGAGCCGTGGCTGCCGACGAGGTGCACCTCGCTGGGCAGCCGCGAGAGTGCGGCCAGGTCGCGCAGCGCCCGACCGGAGACCACCGCCACGGTGGTCTGCGGCAACGCGGCGAGCGCGCGGACCGCGGCCACCGCCTCGGGCAGCGGGACGGCTGTGCTCGGGTCCTCCACGATCGGCGCCAGCGTGCCGTCATAGTCGCAGGCGACCAGGAGCTGGGGGACCCGGGCGATCCGGCCGATGGCGGAGCGCAACTCGGGGTCCATGACCCCGGTGGCGATTGCCGCCCCATCGTTGACGGACGTGTTCACTCGGCCTCCGCCTCGGGAACTCCGAGCTCCGAGAGGAAAGACTTGGCCCAGTGGCCCACGTCGTGGGTACGCAGGTGACGTTGCATTGTCCGCATCCGGCGGCGTGCCTCGGTTTTCTCCACGTGCACTGCCCGGAGGAGGGCGTCCTTGACCGCGTCCGGGTCGTGCGGGTTACACAAAAATGCCTGGCGAAGCTCCGTGGCGGCGCCGGCGAACTCACTGAGTACGAGCGCGCCACCCTGGTCGGCACGTGATGCTACGTATTCCTTCGCCACGAGGTTCATTCCGTCTCGCAGCGGGGTCACCATCATCACGTCGGCAGCAACGTACATCGCCGCCAGCTCAGTGCGACTGTACGACTGATGGAGATAATGGACCGCCGGCACGCCGACCCTGCCGAACTCGCCGTTGATCCGACCGACCTCGCGCTCCACCTTGACCCGTAGTGCCTGGTAGTGCTCCACGCGCTCGCGGCTGGGCGTGGCGACCTGAACCATGACCGCGTCGGGAACTGTCAACTTTCCGTCAGCCAGCAGCTCCCGGAAGGCCTTGAGCCGCAACTCGATGCCCTTGGTGTAATCCAGCCGGTCCACGCCCAGGATTATCGTCTTCGGATCGCCCAGCTCGGCGCGAATCTGCTTGGCCCGGGCCTGGATCGCCGGGTCGGCGGCCATCCGTTCCATCTCCTGGGTGTCGATCGAGATGGGGAAGGCGCCCGCCTTCACCTGCCGACCGTCGACCTGGATCATCTGCCCCTCGTAGCGCAAACCGAGCAGGTGCCGGGCCAGCCGGACGAAGTTCTGCGCCGCCAGCCGCTGCTGGAAACCGACCAGGTCGGCGCCGAGCAGACCGCGCAGGATCTCGGTGCGGAACGGCATCTGCATGAACAGCTCGATCGGCGGGAACGGGATGTGCAGGAAGAACCCGATCCGCAGGTCCGGGCGGAGCTCACGGAGCATCGCCGGCACCAACTGGAGCTGGTAGTCCTGCACCCAGACCGTCGCGCCCTCGGCCGCCACGTCGGCTGCGGCCTCCGCGAACCGGGCGTTGACCAGGCGGTACGCCTCCCGCCACCGGCGCTTGTAGGCCGGCGTCTCCACCGCGTCGTGGTAGAGCGGCCAGATCGTCGCGTTGGACTGGCCCTCGTAGTAGCGCTCCAGTTCCTCGGCGCTGAGCGGGACCGGGTGCAGCCGGATCCCCTCCAGGTCGAACGGCTCGGGGGCGGCGCCGGTGCCACCGGCCCAGCCGACCCAGGTGCCCTTGTGTTCGGCGAGTACTGGGTGCAGCGCGGTGACCAGCCCTCCAGGGCTGCGCCGCCACTGCCGGCCCTCGGGTGTGCTCACCTCGTCGACCGGCAGACGGTTCGCCACTACGACAAAGGAGCTACGGACGGTCACGATCGGCCACCTCCGGGTACTGACGGGTCCACCGCGATGAGCGTACTGAGCGTAGCTGCGGCGTGTTGCGCCCCGTGCCGGAGTCTCCTACCCGCCTCGTACTCCTCGAAATCCTGAAGGTGATCTTGTCGACAGTGCGTGGTTCAGAGGTCGATGATCGGCCATTCCTTCGGCAGCACCTCGCCGAGCAGCTCCCGCCGATCCGTCATGATCGGCACGAGGGGGTGGGCGGCGGCGTCCATCGCCAGCTGGGCCAGATCCGTGTGCCCGGCCATTCGGCGTGACCATCCGCCGAGAAACGAGCACATGTTCGGCTCGACCGGAGTTACCCGGATGTGCGGCAACGCGGCGAGCACTTCGAGCATCTCCCACTGGGCGGGGGTGGCATCCTGGTGCGCACGGACGAGGCAGAGTGCCGGTACCAGCACGTGCACGCCATAGTCAGCAGCTTCCGCGATGCGGTGACCGACATCCCGTTCCGACGACGAATAGGCCAGCAGGGCGGTCGCGTCCAACGCCAAGCCGTAGCCCGTCACCGGGTGGCTCTCGCGCGTGCCGCCAAGACCTCTGCCTGGAGTTGGGCCGCCTGTTCGCGCAGTTCGGGGGTGACGCTCGCCCTCAACTGCTCCATCTCGGCGTGCACCCGCGCCACACCCTCATCAGTGATCTCGAAACCGACCCGCCGAAGGATCTCTCGTGTCTTCTCCCCGGCCACCCGCCGTCGGAGGGACTCCGCGACATAGGCGGAGGCGTTCGGCTCCTCGGTCAGCCTGTCTGCAAGATCATCGGGCAGGCTGATGGTGATCTTCTTGGTCATACCGAAACCGTAATTTGCCTTACCGGCTCTGGCAAGGAGGCGCGCCCGCGTACTCCTGGGGCGGGGTGATGTGGGCGAAGCGCGCCGTACCTGTCAGGATTGACGATGGCGTGCGCGCGGCCGGCTTCCCGGCCGGCGGCGGCGGGCGGATCGCACAGCTCGCGCCGCGCCGCCGATCAGCGACAGCAACCGACGGAGGTAGCCCGCACCGTGGCCCAGTACATCTACGTCCTGGAAAAGGCGCGCAAGGCGCACGGCGACAAGGTCGTGCTCGACAACGTCACGTTGAGCTTCCTGCCGGGGGCCAAGATCGGTGTGCTCGGTCCGAACGGCGCGGGTAAGTCCAGCCTCCTCAAGATCATGGCAGGGCTGGACAAGCCGAGCAACGGCGAGGCCCGACTCATGCCCGGCTACACCGTCGGCATGCTCGCCCAGGAGCCCCCGCTCAACGAGGCCAAGACCGTGCTCGGCAACGTCGAGGAGGCGGTCGCCGAGACCAAGGCCAAGCTGGAGCGGTTCAACAAGATCGCCGAACAGATGGCGACCGACTACTCCGACGAGCTGATGGAGGAGATGGGCAAGCTCCAGGAGGAGCTTGACCACCTCGACGCCTGGGACGTCGACTCCAAGCTCGAACTGGCCATGGACGCGCTGCGCTGCCCGCCGCCGGACGCCGACGTGACCCAGCTCTCCGGTGGCGAGCGTCGCCGGGTCGCGCTCTGCAAGCTGCTGCTGGAGGCGCCCGACCTGCTGCTGCTCGACGAGCCCACCAACCACCTGGACGCGGAGAGCGTCTCCTGGCTGGAGCAGCACCTGGCGAAGTACGCCGGCACCGTCATGGCGATCACCCACGATCGGTACTTCCTCGACAAGGTGGCCGGCTGGATCCTGGAGCTGGACCGCGGCCGGGCGATCGGGTACGAGGGCAACTACTCCACCTACCTGGAGAAGAAGGCCTCCCGGCTGGCCGTCGAGGGCCGCCGCGACGCCAAGATGAAGAAGCGCCTCACCGAGGAGCTGGAGTGGGTCCGCTCCAACGCCAAGGCCCGCCAGACCAAGTCCAAGGCCCGTCTGGACCGGTACGACGAGATGGCCAACGAGGCGGAGAAGACCCGCAAGCTGGACTTCGAGGAGATCCAGATCCCGCCGGGCCCGCGCCTGGGCAGCACGGTGATCGAGGCGAACAACCTCACCAAGGGCTTCGGCGACCGAATCCTCATCGACAACCTGTCGTTCTCGCTGCCGCGTAACGGCATCGTCGGCATCATCGGCCCCAACGGCGTCGGCAAGACCACGCTCTTCAAGACCATCGTCGGGCTGGAGCAGCCGACGGACGGCAAGGTGCGGGTCGGCGAGACGGTCTCGCTGTCGTACGTCGACCAGAACCGCGAGGGCCTCAACGGCGACAAGACCGTCTGGGAGGTCGTCTCCGACGGACTTGACTACCTGATGGTGGGCAAGGTCGAGATGCCGTCGCGGGCGTACATCGCCGCGTTCGGCTTCAAGGGCCCGGACCAGCAGAAGCCGACGAAGGTGCTCTCCGGCGGTGAGCGCAACCGGCTCAACCTGGCGCTGACCCTGAAGATCGGCGGCAACGTCATCCTGCTCGACGAGCCGACGAACGACCTGGACGTGGAGACGCTGTCCAGCCTGGAGAACGCGCTGTTGGAGTTCCCCGGCTGCGCCGTGGTCATCTCGCACGACCGGATGTTCCTGGACCGCGTCGCCACGCACATCCTGGCCTGGGAGGGCGACGACCAGGACCCGGCCAAGTGGTTCTGGTTCGAGGGCAACTTCGAGGCGTACGAGAAGAACAAGATCGACCGCCTCGGCGCGGAGGCCGCCCGGCCGCACCGGGTGACGTACCGCAAGCTGACCCGCGACTGACCGGCCGAGACGGTGTCTGACCGCTTCGTCTACCACTGCACCCTGCGCTGGTCCGACCTGGACGCGTACGGCCACGTCAACAACTCGCGCTTCCTCACCCTGTACGAGGAGGCGCGGGTCGCGTTGATGTTCGCCGGCGGCCGGGCCTGGGGGGTCGGCTCGTTCGCCGACGGGGTGGTGATCCGCCGGCACGAGGTCGACTACCTGCGCCCGGTCGACTACGCGCTCGGTCGGGCCACCGCGGAGGCGGCACCCACCGTGCGGATCGAGCTGTGGGTGGAGGAGATCCGGGCCTCCCGGTTCACCGTCGCCTACGAGCTGTACGACGGCGACGTGCTGGCCAGTCGTGCCCGTTCGGTGCTTGTGCCGTTCGACCTGACCCGCCAGGTGCCCCGGCGGATCACCACCGAGGAACGGGACTTTCTGCTCACGTACGCGCCGCAGGGCGGTGTGGCGTGACCCGGCCGGGCATGGCTGAGCCTGGCCGGGTGGCGGCATCCACGCATGGTGTCGCCGGGGTGGCGGACGCGGGCGCCTTCCTGGCCCGGCTGGTCCGGCTGGATCCGGTCGCGCCGGTCCGGCTGCGGCCGGCCGGCGCACCCGGCCGGGTCGCGCTGTGGGCCCGGCTGCCGTGGCAGGTTCTGGTGGTCCGCACGGTTGCCGGCGGGCCGGCCGACGGTGCCGCCGACGACGTCACGGTGGCAGCCGCGGAGCTGCTCGCCGAGCTGGAGCGCGGCGGCGCGGCCCTGCCGACCCGCCGGGACGCCCAGTGGCGGTGGCCGCTGCCGCCGATGAGGAGCCGTCAGGTGGAGGCGCTGCCCGTTGCCGAGTTGCGACGGATCGCGGACGCGGCGGCGGGCACCCTGCGGACGGCGAGCGAGCAGGGTGTGGCCGGCCGTGCCGTGGGCCAGCGGGTCCTGCGTGACGCGTTGCTCGACCACGTGGCGGTGCTGATCACCCCCGACGGGGCGCCCGCCGCGCCGGTCGAGGTGCCGCAGCGGCTGGTGCAGGGGGTGGTCCGAATGGGCTTCCTCGGCGCCGCTGACGGCTCGGCGGCCGGCGAGGGCGGGAAGGCCGTTCAGGTGCGGGTGGCCGGTCGCTGGGTCGGCTTGGTGGGACCGCACGGAGCGGCTTGGTTGCAGAAGGCCACGGATCTTGCCGTGACACCCCTCAGTGCTCGTCCGAACGGATGACCCCGAATCATTCTTCTGGTCAGGGGCGGTCGTTGGGGGGGTGCTTCAACCCGGCTGTCCGGGTACCGTCCATCCTCGGATCCAACGCACCGTAGGCGTCTGGATCCGCTGGGGAGTGAGGTGCGCGAGCGATGCCGTGGTGGTCATGGCGCCCCGGTCCCGCCGACGGCGGCGATCCGGAAACCCGAAGCGGGATCACAGTCGACAGTGCGGTCCGGATCGGGCCGCCCAACCCTCGCCAGCCGGGGGACGACTGCCCGTCCAACGAGCGGCCAGTGCTGACCGAGATGCCCGCCACCGTCGAGCCGGTGAGTCTGCGCCGGGTCTGTGACGCACTCGACCTGCTCGACGTGCGTTACCTGGCCGACGGCGACGGCAACCTGCTGGCGATGTGGGAGCGGCACGCGGTGCTGGTCACCCTCGAAGGTCCGGAGGACGAGATCCTGGTCATGCGGGCACGTCCGCACGCCACGGTCCCGCCGGACTGGGCCGACCGGGCGTACCGGGTGGTCAACGAGTGGAACCACACCCGCCGGTTCTGCAAGGCGTACATCGGTGACCCGACCGAGCGCGGTCAGCTACCGATCTACGCCGAGCTCCAGGTGCCACTCGGCGCCGGCACCCACGACGCGCTCCTGGTCGAGATGCTCGACTGCGGCGCAGCGGTCGCCACCAGCTTCGTGGACTGGCTGCACGACGAGGGCGCCCTGCTCTGACGCCGCTTCGGGTCGGGCGGTGTCAGACACCGTGGGCCGGGTCGTCCTCGACGTTGACCATGAAGTACGCGGCACGCTCCAGGTAGTCCCAGAGTGTGCCAGCGATCTCCGGCTCAAGATCGAGCCGGTCCACGGCGCGGCGCATGTTCCGCAGCCAGGCGTCCCGTTCGGCCGCGCCGATCCGGAACGGCGCGTGCCGCATTCGCAGCCGCGGGTGCCCCCGCTGCGCGGAGTACGTGTTCGGCCCGCCCCAGTACTGCATCAGGAACAGGGTCATCCGGTCCGCGGCCGGACCCAGGTCCTCCTCCGGGTACATGGGCCGCAGCAGGGGATCGGTGGCGATACCGGCGTAGAACTCGTCGACCAGCTTGCGGAAGGTGGGTTCGCCACCGACCGCTTCGAAGAGGGTCATCGACGCACCGGGACGGTCGGATTCGCCTGCGGAAGTCACAGTTCCATCCTGCCAGGTGCGCCCGGTGCCGACCCGACCCGCAGGGCGTGCGTCGGATCACGCCGGGCCGACGCCTCCGAATGCCGCGCACCCGCTCCGGTCGAGGTCGGCTCGACGGGTCAGGTCACCGCGTGCCGGCGGTGGCCGTCACCGGCGTGCGGGTCGGCCGTGCCTCCGACCGAGCCGTCGCCGGCCGGACCATCGGGCCCGGAGGGCGGCGGATCGGCGTTGGCCGCCGAGGCAGCAGTGATCGCGTCGTCCACCGTCTGCCGGTCCGGCCAGCGCAACGTGGCCACCACCATCAGCACCACCCCGGCCACGCTCCACACCCCGACCACGATCGGGATGGGGAACCGCTCGGCGAGCACCCCGGTGACCAGCACCGCGAAACCCTGGATGACCTGCACACCCGTTGCCATCACGCCGAAGGCGCGGGCCCGGAACCCGTTCGGCAGCGCCTGGACGAACAACCCGTTGGCCATCGGCATCATGCCCGCGACCGCGAACCCGCAGAGCGCGGCGAGCAGCGCGACCACCAACGGCGGCGGGTCGAGCAGCACCGGTACGAGCACCAACGGGGCGAGCACCGCGAGCGGCCGCATCAGCTTCAGTCGGCGAGTCGGCCCGAACAGGCGACTCACCAGCAACCCACCGAGGATGAAGCCGACCGGGTTCGCCACCATGATCGCCGCTTGCGCTGTGCCCGCGCTCACGGCACCACGGCTCCCCTCGTTGGCCCAGGCCGCGGCCAGCCCCTCCGGCACGATCGAGAAGAGCATCGCGCTGAACACCAGCACCGCGATGGCCCGCAGCACAGGTGTACGGAAGACGATGCCGAACCCCTGGCGAGTCTCCCGCAGCAGGTGACTGCGGTGCGCCGGGTTCATCACCGCCGGGCGGTCGCGCACACCGAGGCGAACCAGCAGCGCCGAGAGACCGAACGTGGCCGCGTTGAACAGCAGCGCCACCTCCGGGTTGATCGCGGCGACAGCGGCGCCGAAGACGTAACCCACGACCTGGGCGGCCTGCCCGATGCTGGCGTTCACCGACAGCCCCACCACCAGTCGGTCCCCGGTGAGCAACTGCGGGATCAGCGCGGACTTCGCCGCCTGGCTCGGTGGGTTGGCCAACGTGGCGGCGAAGATGAGCACCAGCACCACCTGGTACGGCAGGCTGGGAATGGCGATGAGCACCATCAGTGCCATCCGGATGAGGTCGCACGCCACCATCACCCGTCGGTACGGGTATCGCTCCGCGAGTGCGGCGAGCACGGGACCGCCGAGCAACCACGGCAGGAAGCTGACCGCGAAGGCGGCCGCGGACAGCGCGACGGACCGGGTCTGCTGATAGACGAGCAGGGTGACGGCGGCCTTCGCGACATAGTCGCCGACCCAGGAGAGAGCGCCGGCCACGAACACAGCCCGGAACTCGTGCTGGGCGAACACTTCGCGAAACGTGGCGGGACCTTCCGCGGAAGGTCGCTCGTTAGGCACCGTCGCCTCCATCGGCTCCGGCTCGGCCGCTCGTGGCAGCACCGCCGGAAGCTCTCGTCAGATCTACGGATCAGCGAGGATGTGATCACGCTTTGGTGGGAACGCGTGCTCCGGATTCTGCCCGATCGTCTGACAACTAGCTAGGTCGAACGGGTCGTTCGTCGCCTCCCCGACTGAACGAACGGACGATACCCGAGGGGCCGGCCGGCTCGCGACCCCTGAATAGCAGGACAATGTCGCGGGCTCAGGTGGCGCCGCCCTGCCCGGTCTCACCTTCGGGCAACGGCCGGGTCGACAGGCCGGGATAGATGCGGGCGGCCGCGATCTGCGCCGTGATCCCCGAATTCTCCAGAGCCTCCGCGAGACGCCGACGCAACTCCCGGCCCACCGCGAACTGCCCGTCCGCTGTCGTCTTCACCACGGTGCGGATGACCGCGCCGTCCACCGTCACCTGCTCGACGCCCAACACCTCGGGCGCCTCCACGATCTCCGGCGACAGCTCCGGGTCCATGGCGACCGAGGCGGCCGCGGTCCGTAGCACCGCCGTGGCCTCCTCGGTGCTGTTGAAACCGATCGGAAGGTCCACCACCACGAGGGCCCAGCCCTGGCTCTTGTTGCCCACCCGGATGATCTCGCCGTTGCGGATGTACCAGAGCACGCCGCGGCCGTCGCGCACCGTGGTGACCCGTAGGCCGACCGACTCGACCACGCCCATCGCCTCGCCCAGGTCGACGTTGTCGCCCACGCCGTACTGGTCCTCGATCAGCATGAAGAGGCCGGCGATCAGGTCCTTCACCAGGCTCTGCGCACCGAAGCCCAGCGCGACGCCGGCGATCCCCGCGCTGGCCAGCAGCGGCGCCAGGTCGAAGCTGAACTCGCGCAGGATCATCAGCAGCGCGATGCCGAAGACGAACGCGGTGGTCAGGCTGCGCAGCACCGACCCGATCGCCTCGGCCCGCTGCCGTCGCCGCTCGGGTACGAACTCGGCCGGGTCGACCGCGGCGGTGGGCACCCGCTCGCGTAGTGGCCGCAGCATCGTCGGCACCGCACCGTCGGTGGTCGTCCGCACCAGCCGGTCGATCGTCCGGTGCAGCGCCCAGCGGGCCACCATCGCCAGTGCCAGGATCAGCAGCACCCGAAGCGGTTTGAGCAGGATCCAGTAGCTTCCCTCGGCGAACCAGGCGGACCCGGTGATCCGGTAGATCCACTCGCAGGAGGTGCTGCCCTGGCAGCTCACCGAGACGGCGTCGGACAGGGCTAGGGGCGTCACGCTGGCGGCACTCACTGTGTCTTCGTACCGCAAGGGGCCCGAGCGTCCGTCGCCGACCCACCGGCCGGCTGACCCGCCTGCTCTGTTGTTCACCCATTCCCGGCCAACGCGGCGCGAAGCCGTTCGTACTCGGCCTGAGTACCGATCGCCGCCCGGTGTTCGGGGTGGGCGACGTAGTGCCCGATGACCGCAGCGAGGAATCCGGGGTCGACGTTGTCCGTCCGCGACGCCCTGCGGCTCCGCGGAATGCCGCGCCTCCGGACCAGGTGGGGTTCCGTGATCCTCATCGGGAACCACGGGCGGCGGTCGTCTGCGGCCGGGTGGATCTCCGGGGCCAGGAGGGCCTCCCACGGGACGGTGAGGGAGCCCAGCGCCCAGGTCTGCCGTACTCCGGACGGATGCAGCCGTACGCCCTGACCCCGCCACGCCCACGTCACCACCAGCGCGGCCAGGACGACCCAGAGAACGTCGAAGACCACGTCGAACCCCTGTCCGGTCGAGCGCACCAGTGCGCCGATGTGGGTGGACGCGGGCCCGAGGTAGCCCAGGGCGAAGAACACCGTCCAGGCGGGCCCGGGTGTGGCGAGGTGCTCGCCCTCGGCAGCCGAACCACTGAGGTCAACCCGCGCCTTCGAGGTCGCGGACGGCCGCCGACGCCTCCACCATGAGAGTTCGCATGGCAGTCAGGGCCAACTCGATGGCGTCGACGGTCTTCACCAGCGCATGGGCGGGCGGATCCGCGAGGAGTTCAGAGTCGGAGTCGTCCAGCCACGTCAGGTTGGCTGTCAGATGCCGCGTGTCCGTTTGCTCGTATCGCTCCCAGATTTCGCTGAGCTTCAGCTCGGCACCCAGGCGGCGGTCCATCGACTTGAGAGCTTCCACAGCCTGCTCGATGTGGCGTGCTCGCTCGTAGTCCACGGACGGTAGTCCATGCTCCGCGAGTCGCAACCGTGCTTCCGTGCGAAACAGCTCCCAGGCGCCGCTGCAGTCGTAGGCGCAACGGGCGACTGCGGTCGGGAAACCTTGAAGAAGGCGCTCGGCCTGTTTGATTTGTCCACGAGGGGATGGCGGAGGATCGATCACCGAGCCGATCGCCTGATATCCGTTGGGGTGCGATCGCACGAATTCACGGGCGCGGCCGAGTATCGTAACAATCTGGTCTATTTGCTCGTAGTCCGAGCTGAGTTCGAAGTCCATTCGAGGCGCGTCCGCAATTCGGCGTAGCAGCCTGATGGCGAATTTTTGCGCTTCCCGCTGTGCCGTCATCAACGCCTGCTGCGCGGAAAGTGTCGCCAGAATGAGTAGCGCTATGGGCACTCCGAAGCTCGCGCCAGCTACTGATGACACCAAGTTGGTGGCGAAGGGAGCGTTGTCCCACCATCTGCAACGATCGCCGTAGAGCCCTAATGCGGTTACTGCGGTGGCGAACAGCCAGAGACCGATGGCAGCCGCCCGCAATGTGGGCCCGTATCCGTTCCACCAGGTGTGCAGTCGGTGCAGGAGCGTCCGCGTGTAGCCCTCCCTGTTCGGTCGACTGGCCGGCGACAGGGTATCGGCCAGCTACAAGAGCGTCACGGAGTGGGACGGTGCTGATCTTCCACGCAATCGGTCAGGCCCAGCGGCTATCACCACTCGACGCTTGACCAGTCGGTTTGCGGCGTGATCAATTCCGGCCTTGCGCGTGGCCCTACAGTAGGGGACATCGAGCTGGGAGACATTGCAAGCCGGCGTCACCGTCGCTCTGGACCAGGGCGAGGTGATGGTCGAGCAACCGAGGCGCTCCGGGCTGGCACCGGAGATTCATTTCGCTCTGCTACCCGTAAAGAGTCGGATTTGAGTTAGCGAGAGGGCCTCATTCGTCGATGGAACTGTATATCAGTGCAGCAATAGCCTTCGCGGCCCTGGTCTTCGCCTGGCACCAATGGAGAAAAAATCGGGGCGCAGTGCGACTCGACCTTTCGGATGCGCAGGAGAGCATTCACATCCGCATCACGGTTGATGCACCTATGGATATTACGGTCGATGGTCTATCCATGGTTATGCTTAGTAGCCGTCTCGCACCCTTGCGCACCCTTTTTCCCGGCTGCGCCCGTGGCCTCGGTAAACATCTGCCCTGGCACGTCCGGGCGAAGAGTGTTGTCGAAGGATTGTACTTTGACGTTGCGTGGATGAGGCTGGACACTTCCTTCAAGGACGGAGCTTTTCGCCTTGATGCCAACAGTTGGGTCAAGGGGCCTGAGCTTCCCCACGAGATAAAGAAATATAGTGGCGACTCGTGGGATTGGGGGGTTCCGAACAACGAATCGATCCGTCCCCTGAAGGAGAGCCGCGCCGCGCTGGAGAGTTACAATTCATATTTTCGCAGCATGCTGGAGCAGCATCCGCGCGCGCGGATGAGAATTCGTGCCCATACTTCTGGCCACCCGAATCGATTCGCGGACAGCTCGTGGCTGTCACTTCGGGGCCTCTCCAGTCTCAAATGGGAGGATCAAGGTAAGTCAGTGCCTCCGGCGAGGGCCCCTCGGGTGCTCCGGGATGGCTGAGGGTCGCAGCCGGAGGGAGGGCCAAAGATCATCGGGCCCAGATCCGGCACAACCGGGCGCGACAAGGGCTGTTAACCACTGTCAGGCAAGGGCAGAGTTCTCCCAGGCAGGGCCAGCGATCGGCCCGGTCGCGGATGATCCTCATACCCCATGAGGGATTAGTACGTGCAATCCGGGGTCCGATCAGGGACTATTGGCGCAACGGACGTCGGTGATCGGCCCGGCGTCGACCGTGTGGGCCTCTGTGCCCGGCCCCGGTCGGCGGCGGTCCCCAGCAGCCGCTGAACCGGGAGGGTGAGCGCGATGCCTGACATACGACCCACGGTGGGCTCCGGCGCGTTGGTCCTCAACGCCACCTACGAGCCGCTGTGTGTCGTGTCGGTGCGTCGCGCCGCGATCCTCGTCCTCTCCGCCAAGGCGGTCTGCGTCGCCGATGGTGACGGCATCCTGCACAGCGCCCGGAACGCGCTCCCGGTGCCATCTGTGGTCCGGCTGACGCGCTTTGTCCGGGTGCCGTACCGAACACATGTCGGGCTGTCCCGGCGGGCGATCTTCGCCCGGGACGGATGGCGGTGCGCCTACTGCCGGGGTCCGGCCGAGACCATCGACCACGTCTTTCCGCGCAGCCGGGGCGGCCGGCACGCCTGGGAGAACGTGGTCGCCGCGTGCGCCCGCTGCAACCACACAAAGGGCGACAAGACCCCGGCCGAGATGGGGTGGCGGTTACACGCGTTGCCGGCGGCCCCGAAGGGCACCGCCTGGCGGGTGCTCGGGCACCGCGCCCCCGACCCCCGCTGGGCCGACTGGCTGGACCTGCGGGAGCCCGAGGCGGCCGCCTGAGTCCGAAGGACGCGGTCAGGCTTCGGGTTCAGGTTGGGTCGCACGGCGCGCTGCGCGCTCCCGGCGGTCGACCGCTCGGCCGTGCGCGATCGCGAGTAGCCCGTCGATCTCGGGCAGCAGCTGCGGGCCGGGCATGACGATGCCGGCGAAGCCGTGTTGGGCGTAGCCCGGGTGCGGCACGAGGGTGTCCAGTCGGGCGAAGTCGAACTCGTGCCGGTGCTCCTCGAAGGCCTTCGGCGGGAAGCCGAACCGCCGCTCGAACTCGGCCCGCCCCAGGTCCAGGTTGAGGCGGAAGACGCCGGGGCGGTCAAGCTGTGCGGCCTCGTCGAAGCCGGGCACGTCGTGCTCGACGATTGTGGCGAACGGCTGGCGACGGTCCGGGCCGACGAAGAAGAACCGGTCGCCCCAAGCTGCCTCGGGTGATCCGTTCTCCTTGCTCGCCACGACCTGCTCGACGTCGGGCAGCGCGACGATCCGTTCGGCGAGCATGGCCGCGTCGACACCTGTCGGAATGTGCAGGATCGCGTCGGCGTGCTCGATGATGGTCCGGTCCAGCGGGAAGTAGCGGTAGTCGTGCGTTCGCTGCTCGGCCGCTGCGATGTCGGACGTCGGCAGGTACCGGGGAAGGCTTGTTTCCTGTTGGAGTCTGCCCTCGTAGGTGGCGGGGGCGGGCGGCCCGATGCCGAGCGCCGGGCTCGCGCCGAGGCTGCCGGCGATCACCGCGTACCGGTCGCCCAGCAGCGACGCGACGATCGCTCCGGCGCCGGCCCAGGACACCTGCATGCCGGCCAGGGTCATCGTGCTCTGCTGACGCTGGAGGTGCGTGTTGTGCGCGAAGACCAGTGTGGGCCCGCGGTGTGCCTCGGCCGATCGGATCGCGAGCAGGTTCTCGGCCATCAGCGCGTCCCGGACCGCGGCCAGGCGGGCGAAGCGTTCCTCCTGGGCCAGTGGCGCGGCGGCCGCGGCGTGGTAACGCAGCAACGCGACCGCGGCCGTGGCGTGCACGAACGCCGCCTGCCAGCCCGCTGACTTCCACGGCGCTCGCAGGTACAACTCGGTCACCAGGTCGTCGGCGAGCACCCGCAGTCGCTGGGCGTCGGTCGAGCGCCCGACGGACCGGCCCGGTTCCCAGATCGCGGCCGTGTCATTCCACAGTGCCTCGTCCCCGATCAGGTCGTCGATCTCGGCCGACCGGTCCAGGTCGAGGAAGTGGCAGACCTGGTTGAGGTGGCGGCGCGGGCTCGGAGCGCTCTCCAGTTCCACCGGGGCGTCGAAGCCGTGGAACGTCAGGCGCTCGGCGACCGGCCGTCCGGCGTTCCATTCCCGCATCCGCAGCAGGAGGTCCCGGTTCGCCGGTGCTGCCCCGAATCCGTGGCTGAACCCTTCGGCGAGCGCCCGGCCGAGCGTCACGTCGGCGACGCCCTGCACGAACGCGTCGGCGATCAGCCCGGCCGCTCGGTCGCTCTCCACGGCGATCGAGCGGTAGCCATGCTCCGTCAGCGACATGAAGGCCTCGTTGCGGAGTTGCAGGAAGGCGGACTCACCGTGCGTTGGTTCGCCGAGCGCGAGCAGGTCCGGGGATACCGCCAGCAGGTCGAGAAAAGATGCCATTCCATGAACCGTATCGTTGAACCAGCGGTTGAGACTCGCGAGCGGCGGAGCACGGTGACGACCCAAAAACCTTCAAACCCAGGGGTACGCCGACCGGTCGATCTCGCGCGCGCCCACGGCCTCTCCGCACAGGCAGTGCGCAACTACGAACGGGACGGCGTCCTGCCGCCGGCCCAGCGCACCCCGAACGGCTACCGTCGCTTCACCGAGCTGCACGTCAAGGCACTGAGTGCCTACCTTGCCCTGATCGCGGGCCACGGCTATGCGGCCAGCGGCGAGATCATGCGGGCCGTCAACCGGGGCGACATCGACACGGCGCTGCGGACCATCGACCAGAGTCATGCCCTGCTCCAGCGCGATCGGGAGACGCTGGACGCGGTGGAGACGGCGGTGGCGACGCTCACCGGAACGAGACCGCGACCGCAGAGCCAGAAAGCAGTGCCGATCAGCGTGCTGGCCCACCGGCTCGGTCTCCAGCCAGCCGCGCTGCGCAAATGGGAGCGGGCCGGGGTGCTGCGGCCGACACGTGATCCGGTGACCCACTACCGGCTCTACCTTCCCGACGACGTCCGGGACGCCGAACTCGCCCACCTGCTGCGCCGTGGCGGGTACCGGCTCGACCACATCGCCGGCGTGCTGCGTCGAGTGCGCGACGCCGGCGGTGCTGAACCGCTCGCCGCGTCACTGCGGCAGTGGCGACAACGGCTCACCGAGCGTGGCCGGGCCATGCTCACCGGGGCCGCCCGGCTCGCCGATTACGTCGACGCTGGTCAGCCACCGGACCGCGCCTTGACCAGTGAGGCGAAGACCACCACGTTGTCCGCGTAGCCGGTCTCGCCGCCGACCCACTGGCCGCCGCAGGTGATCAGGCGGAGACTCGGGCGGCTGAAGTCGCCGTACACCTCGTCCACCGGCAGCCGGTCCTTGTCGAACTTCTCCACCGAGTTCACCTCGAAGATTGCCACGCGCTGGTCGGTGCGCGTGACCTCGATCTCGTCACCCGAACGCAGCTCGCGGATCTTGTGGAAGACCGCCGGCCCGCTGGTGGTGTCGACGTGCCCGACGATCACGGCTGGGCCGTACTGGCCCGGGGTGGGCCCCTGGTCGTACCAGCCGGCCTCCTGGGCGCGGGCCGCGTCCGGGACGGCGATCGTGCCGTCCGGAGCGATGCCCACGTCGTGTACGGGCGCCCGCAGGTCGATCTTCTCGATGGCGAGACTTGTCGGATGGCTGGCGGGCAGCACCGGGAACTTCTTCGGCGGCGGTCGCAGGCCCGCGCTGAGCCGGTCCGGCAGCAGGCTCATTCCGGTCACCTGCTCGACGCCGAGCATCGCCACGATCAGCACCATCAGCGCGGCGATGGCCAGCACCGGCAACCCTGGGCTCGTACCGAAACGCAGTCGGGTCGACGGCGGCCCGGCCGGACGCCGCGGCGGCAGCGGGCGGACGGCCGGGTCGGTGGTGGTGACGCTGGCAGACACTGCCTGCCCGGCGACCCGGCGCAGTCGCCTGGAGGCACGGGCCACCAGCCGGCCGGACGCGCGCAGCGCCGGCCCGGCCCGGAGGCGGGCGCGGCGGTCCGGCCGCGCACGCGCGGATCTGCGGGTCATGGGTCATCCGGCTCAGGAGCCGGCTCCCGGTCGACGTCGGCCGCCGGCCATCCCGAGCACGATCGCGGTGGCCACCAACGCCACGCCACCGAGCACCAGTAGCGAGCCGGTGCCGCGACCGCCGGCCATTCCGCCGCCACCGGTCGCCGGCCCCTTGCTGGGTGAGGCCATGTTCAGCACGGTCAGGGTGGTCGACGATGTCTGACCGTTCTCGCAGCGCAGGTCAACCGGGTAGTCGCCGGCTGGCTTGTCGCGCGCAATGGTGACCTGACCGGTCAGGAAGCCCTTGTCCGGTTTGAGCATCACGTGCCCGAACGCGTCGGAGTGCACGCTGGACTGGCGGTTGTTGTTGTCGTTGTCGCAGCTCGCCTTGATGGTGACCCGGCTGCCGGCCTGTGCGCTGTTCGGTGTCACCTCGACGAAGACGTTCTCGCCGGCCCGCGCCGGTGCGACCGACAACAGGACGAACGCCCCGACCAGCCCCACAAGTGTCAGTACGGACGAGAGCGCGCGGTTGATCGTGCGGATTCCCTGCATGATTTCCCCCCAACCGGCGACGACCGCCGGAACCCTCCCCTGGGCACGGGCGCTGCTTTCCCGCTGGCGCAAAGGCAAACCCGCAGGGTGCGGGAGTCAGCGCGGGCGAGGGGCGGGCCCAGTGGCGGGGAGGGGGGTTACGGGCTGCCAGTTCAGCGGGGAGGAGAGGACCATCGTGCTCGACGGTTGGCCGTACGGGGCGAGACGGTCGATGACCCCCTCGAAGGCGCCGATCGAGCCGGCTGCGACCTTCAGCATGCTGCACGCGTCCCCGGTGATCCGGTGGATCTCCAGGATCTCCGGCCAGCCCGCCACCGCCGGGTCGTGCAGGATGCATCGCGCGCCGTAGCAGGACATTCGGATCAAAGCGACCACGGTACGGCCGGCGCGGCTCAGGTCGACATGGGCGTGGTAGCCGGTGATGACCCCGGTTTCCTCCAGCCGGCGGACCCGCTCCGCGACCGACGGTGGCGACAGGTGCACCCGCCGGGACAACTCGCTGAAGGAGAGCCGCGCGTCGGCCTGCAACTCGCGCAGCAGCGCCCAGTCCATGTCGTCCACGCTCAGACCTTACTTTCGTGAACCGACTTCGCCTAGTTGCCTTTGGTTTGCCAGGAGAAGGCGGTGAGAGCCGTTGATTCGGCATTCCGCAGGCCGATCCGACCGCGAGATCATGACCTCGGCTATTCCGGGGGAGGGAGACGAGATGGTGGATCAGACGGAGCGGCGGGCGCCGAACCGCCGTGCCACGGTGCAGCCGGTGACCCCCGGACAGCGTGCCGAGCAGGCGGCGCGCACCGGTGGCGAGCCGACGCTGGAGTTCGCCGACATGGTGCCGTACGACGCGTACGTGCAGGCCAGCGCCCTGCACAAGATGCAGCACCCGCTCAGCAGCGACCCCGGCGAGATGTCCTTCCTGATGGTCAGCCAGATCATGGAGCTGTACTTCGGGCTGACCTGCCACGAGCTGCGGGAGACCCAGCGGCTGATCCGCGCCGACCAGATCTGGGAGGCGTTGGCCCCGCTGGGCCGAGCCAAGCTGCACCTGGAGGGGCTCAACGCCGCCTGGCAGGGCCTGCGCTGGATGAGCCCGGCCGACTTCAACAGGTTCCGCAACCTGCTCGGCGAGGCATCCGGCTTCCAGTCGGCGATGTACCGGCAGTTGGAGTTCCTGCTCGGGCTGCGCGACCCGACGCTGATCCGCCCGTTCCGCCGGCAGGCCGAGGTGCACGCCGCGCTGAGCGCCGCGCTGACCACCCCGAGCCTCTGGGACGACGTGCTCGCGCTGCTCGCTCGACGCGGCTTCGACCTTCCCGACGACCTGCTCGACCGGGACGTGGCCGTCGAACACGACCCGCACCCGTTGGTCGAGGCGGCCTGGGTACGGATCTACGACGACGCCAGCCCGGACAACCACCTGCGGCTGCTCGGCGAGGCGCTGAGCGCTGTCGCCGAGGAGTTCGGCGACTGGCGCTGGAATCATGTCAAGGCGGTGCAGCGGACGATGGGTGCCAAGGTCGGCAGCGGAGGCTCCGCCGGCCTGGCGTGGTTGCAGCGCAGCATGGCCCGGGTGGTCTTCCCGGAGCTGTGGTCGGCCCGCACCGCGATGTGACCGGAGAGCGAGAACAAGCAATGACGACAGCTGAAGCCGAGCCGCTGGGCCTCGCCGCTGGCGAAGCGGAAGCGCATCGCCGCGACGAGGCCGACCCCGGCCACCGGCACCTGTTCCACGTGCCACCGGCCGACGGCGGCGGCCACCCGGAGTCGGCGTACCTGGCCGGCAACTCGCTCGGCCTGCAACCTCGGGCCACCCGCGACGAACTCCTGGCCGACCTGGACGCGTGGGGGCGGCTCGGCGTGGAGGGGCACCTGGAGGCGGAGCGCGCCTGGCTGCCGTACCACGAGTTGTTGACCGGGC
Source organism: Micromonospora sp. D93 (assembly GCF_018070365.1). Taxonomy (NCBI): domain Bacteria; kingdom Bacillati; phylum Actinomycetota; class Actinomycetes; order Micromonosporales; family Micromonosporaceae; genus Micromonospora; species Micromonospora sp. D93. The sequence goes on from NZ_JAGPXW010000029.1 coordinate 58,404, forward strand.
CGGCCGCGCGACTGGTCGGCGCCCGGCCCACGGAGGCCGTGGTGATGAACTCGCTCACTGTCAACCTGCACCTGCTGATGGTGAGTTTCTACCGACCGGCCGGCGCGCGCACCCGCATCGTCATCGAGGACGCCGCGTTCCCCTCGGACAGCTACGCAGTGCGCAGCCAGGCGCGGTTCCACGGCCTGGACCCGGACGACACGGTGGTCCGGCTGCGTCCGCGCGACGGTGAGGACGCCCTGCGCACCGAGGACGTGACCGACTACCTGGCCGCCGAGGGCGACCGGGTGGCGCTGCTGCTGCTCGGCGGGGTCAACTACCTCACCGGCGAGCTGCTGGACATCCCGGCGATCACGGCTGCCGGCCGGGCCGCCGGCGCGGTGGTCGGTTGGGACCTGGCCCACGCGGTCGGCAACGTGCCGCTGGCCCTGCACGACTGGGACGTCGACTTCGCCGCGTGGTGCTCCTACAAGTACCTGAACTCCGGCCCGGGTGCCCTCGCGGGCGTCTTCGTGCACGAGCGTCACCTCGGCGACGAGTCCCTGCCCCGCTTCGAGGGGTGGTGGAGCACCGCGGCGACCACCCGGTTCGAGATGACGCCGGTGTCCCGGCCACCGGCCACCGTGGAGGCCTGGCAGATCTCCAACCCGCCGATCTTCGCGATGGGCCCGGTGCGTACCTCGCTGGAGCTGTTCGACGCTGTGGGAATGACCGCGCTGCGCGCCCGCAGCCAGCGCCTCACCGGCTGGCTGGAGTCGCTGCTCGACGAGGTGACCGTCGGCCGACCGCTGCGGGTGGTCACCCCGCGCGACCCGGCCCGCCGGGGCTGCCAGCTCTCCGTGCGCATCGGGGCCGGCAGCGCCGCCGAGCTGACCAAACGCCTACGGTACGAACACGGGGTCATCGCCGACGCCCGCGAACCCGATGTCGTCCGGTTCGCCCCGGTGCCGCTGTACTCCACGTACCTCGACTGCTGGCGGGCCGCCACCGCGCTGGCGTCCACCGTCGGGCAGGTGACCTCTGTGAGCGCGAGAAGTGAGCCGGGGTTGCGAGCCCCGCAGTCGCGAACGAAAGGCGGCTCAGCATGACCGCGCGGCGCGACGAGGTCGCGATCATCGGCGCCGGACTGGCCGGCTGTCTGGCGGCCTGCTTCCTGGCCCGGCGTGGTTACCCGGTGGCCCTCTACGAGCGTCGCTCCGACCCGCGTGCCGGCACCGCCGAGCGAGGTCGCTCGATCAACCTGGCGCTCTCCGAGCGCGGCCTGGACGCGTTGCGCCGGATCGGGCTGGCCGAGCAGGTGATGACCGACGCGCTGCCGATGCGCGGCCGGATGATCCACCCGGTCGAGGGCGAGCAGCAGTTCCAGTCGTACAGCGCGGCCGGCGACCGGGCGATCAACTCGATCAGCCGGGGTGCGCTGAACAACGCCCTGCTGGACGAGGCCGCCGCGCTGCCCGGGGTGCGGGTCGTCTTCGACCACCGGCTGGTCGGGCTCGACCCGACCGACGGCGCCCTGAGCTTCGAGACCCCGCAGGGCCCGGTCGCGGCGAAGGCGTCGGTCGTGCTGGGTGCCGACGGCGCCGGCTCCGCGGTGCGTGGGCAACTGCTGGCGTACGGGCTGCTCGACGAGAGCGTGGACTTCCTCGACTACGGCTACAAGGAGTTGACGATTCCGCCGCTGGGCGGGGACTTCGCCCTGGACCCGGACGCGCTGCACATCTGGCCGCGGGGCACCTCGATGATGATCGCGCTGCCGAACCCGGACCGCTCGTTCACCTGCACGCTGTTCTGGCCCAACGACGGTGCCGGCAGCTTCGCCTCGCTGACCAGCCCGGCGGAGATCGAACGGCACTTCACCGAGCACTACCCGGACGTGGTGCCGCTGGCCCCGAACCTGGTGGACGACTACCAGCACAACCCGGTGGGCGTGCTCGGCACTGTGCGCTGCACCCCCTGGCAGGTAAACGGGAAGGTCGGCCTGCTCGGCGACGCGGCCCACGCCATCGTGCCGTTCTACGGCCAGGGCGCCAACTGCGCCTTCGAGGACGTGGTGGAGCTGGACCGCTGCCTGGACGAGTGCGCCGACGACTGGTTGGCGGCGCTGCCGTTGTTCCAGCGGCGCCGACAGGAGAACGCCGAGGCCATCGCGACGATGGCGCTCACCAACTTCGTGGAGATGCGGGACAAGGTCGCCTCCCCGATCTTCCAGACCCGGCGGCGGGTGGAGCACGCACTGGAACGGGCTCTGCCCGGCCGGTACGTTTCCCAGTACGAGCTGGTGTCGTTCTCCACCACCCCGTACGCGGAGGTTCGCCGCCGGGTTCGCCGACAGCACCGGGTGCTCGGAGCGGTCGTCGGTGGTGCCGCGCTGCTGCTGGTCGGTGCGATCGGCGCGGCACTGAGCCGAGGGAGGCAGGCATGACCGGCAGCTGGGATCCGCGACTGATGGCCGGTCACGCCCCGGCCGGCCCGCACCGGTTGCGCAACTTCGTGGCCGGCGAGTTCGTTGACGGCCTGACGACGTTCACCAAGGCCAGCCCGGTCACCGGCGAGCAGGTCTTCGAGGTGGCCGAGGCATCGCCATCCACCGTGGACGACGCGGTGGCCGCCGCCCGGGCGGCGCTGCGGGGGCCGTGGGGCCGGATGGGGGAGCGCGAGCGCGCCGAGGTGCTGCGCCGCGTCGCCGACGAGCTGGAGCGGCGCTTCGACGACCTGGTCACCGCCGAGGTCGCCGACACCGGCAAGTCCATCGCCCAAGCCCGCACGCTGGACATTCCGCGAGGCGCGGCGAACTTCCGGGCGTTCGCGGAGATCGTGGCGACCGCCCCCACCGAGTCGTTCACGACCGTCACCCCGACCGGCGGCCGGGCGCTCAACTACGCGCTGCGCAAGCCGGTCGGCGTGGTCGCGGTCATCGTGCCGTGGAACCTGCCGCTGTTGCTGCTCACGTGGAAGGTGGCCCCGGCACTGGCCTGCGGCAACGCCGTCGTGGTCAAGCCCAGTGAGGAAACTCCCGCCTCGGCGACGGTGCTCGCCGAGGTGATGGCCGCCGCCGGCGTACCGGCCGGGGTGTTCAACCTGGTGCACGGCTTCGGGCCGGACTCGGCGGGCGAGTTCCTCACCCGCCACCCCGGCGTCGACGCGATCACCTTCACCGGCGAGTCGGCCACCGGCGGCGCGATCATGCGGGCCGCCGCCGACGGGGTGAAGGCGGTCAGCTTCGAACTCGGCGGCAAGAACGCCGGCCTGGTCTTCGCCGACGCCGACCTGGACGCGGCGGTGGCCGGTTCGGTGCGGTCCAGCTTCACCAACGGCGGGCAGGTGTGCCTCTGCACCGAGCGCATCTACGTGCAGCGCCCGGTCTTCGAGGAGTTCACCGCCCGGCTGGCGAAGCGGGCCGGTGAGCTGGCGTACGGGTGGCCGACCGACGAGGCGACCGCCACCATGCCGCTGATCTCCCACCAGCACCGGGCGAAGGTGCTCGGCGCGTACGAGCTGGCCCGGTCCGAGGGCGCCGAGGTGCTCACCGGCGGCGGCACGCCCACCTTCGGGGATACCCGCGACGGCGGGTCGTACGTGCAGCCGACGGTGCTCACCGGGCTCGGCCCGGACGCCCGCACCAACCGGGAGGAGATCTTCGGCCCGGTGGTGCACGTCGCGCCGTTCGATACCGAGGACGAGGCGTACGCCCTCGCCAACGGCACCGAGTACGGCCTGGCGGCGACCGTGTGGACCCGGGACGTGGGTGTGGCGCACCGGGCCGGCGCCCGGCTCGACGCCGGCATCGTCTGGGTCAACACGTGGTTCCTGCGTGACCTGCGTACCCCGTTCGGCGGGGTGAAGGCGTCCGGGATCGGTCGCGAGGGCGGCGTGCACTCGCTGAACTTCTACTCCGAACTCACGAACGTCTGCGTGGACCTGTCGTGAGCCGTAGCGAGGGAGCAGGCATGGAAGCTGACATCGAGGCCGCCAACCGGGAGTTGGCCGACGCCCGCAGCACCGGCAAGCCCTGCGCGCCGCTTCGGGGCCGGCTGTTGCCGGAGGGCGACGTCGAGGCCGCGTACCGGGTGCAGCAACTCCAGGCGCGGGCCTGGCAGGGCCGCGGCGAACGCCGGGTCGGCGCGAAGATCGGGTTGACCTCCCGGGCGGTGCAGGAGACCTTCGGGGTGTTCCAGCCGGACTTCGGCATGCTTACCGACGCCATGGCGGTCGGCGACGGGGTCGAGGTGCCCATCGACCGGCTGCTCCAGCCGCGCGTCGAGGCGGAGATCGCCTTCGTGCTCGACAAGGATCTCCCGAACCCGCAGCTCACCACCGTCGACCTGATCCGCGCGGTCGACCACGTGTTGCCGGCGATCGAGATCGTCGACTCCCGGATCGCCGCCTGGGACATCTCCATCGTGGACACCGTCGCCGACAACGCCTCCAGCGGGCTCTTCGTGCTCGGCACCACGCCGCGCCGGCTCGCCGACGTGGACCTGCGACTGTGCGGAATGGTGTTGGAGCACGCCGGGGAGCCGGTCTCGGTGGGCGCGGGCGCCGCCTGCCTGGGCAACCCGCTGCACGCCCTGCAGTGGCTGGCCGACACCCTGGCCCGCGCCGGCGACCCGCTGCGCGCCGGGGACGTGGTGCTCTCCGGGGCGCTCGGTCCGATGGTGCCGGTCACCCCGGGCGCCGCGTACGAGGCCCGCATCTCCGGGCTCGGCTCGGTGCGGACGTGTTTCAGTGATGGAGGCAACCAGTGACCACCAACGTGGCGGTGCTGGGATCGGGAAACATCGGCACCGATCTGATGATCAAGGTTTTGCGGCTCAGTGACAGCCTGCGCATGGTGGCGATGGCCGGCATCGACCCGGCCTCCGACGGCTTGGCGCGCGCTCGCCGGCTCGGCGTCGCCACCACCGCCGACGGCGTGGACGGGCTCGTCGCGATGCCCGAGTTCGCCGACGTCGAGCTGGTGTTCGACGCCACCTCGGCCGGCGCGCACCGACGTCACGACGAGGTGCTGCGCGCACACGGCCGGACTGTGGTCGACCTGACCCCGGCCGCACTCGGCCCGTACGTGGTGCCGCCGGTCAACCTCGACGAGCACCTGCACCAGCCGAACGTCAACATGGTGACCTGCGGCGGGCAGGCGACAGTGCCGATCGTCGCCGCGGTGCGCCGGGTCACCCCGGTGGCGTACGGGGAGATCGTCGCGTCGATCGCGTCGAAGTCCGCAGGGCCGGGCACCCGGGCCAACATCGACGAGTTCACCGAGACCACGGCCCGCGCCATCGAGGTGGTGGGCGGTGCCGAGCGGGGCAAGGCGATCATCGTGCTGAACCCGGCGGACCCGCCGCTGCTGATGCGGGACACCGTCTACTGCCTCTGCCCGGACGTCGACGCCGACACGGCCGCCATCGCCGCCTCCGTTTCCGAGATGGTGGCGGCAGTGCAGGAGTACGTCCCCGGCTACCGACTCAAGCAGGACGTGCAGTTCGACCGGGTCGAGGCGTACCTGCCGACGTTCGGACGGCGGATCACCGCCCTGCAGGTGTCGGTCTTCCTGGAGGTCTCCGGCGCCGGGCACTACCTGCCCGCGTACGCCGGGAACCTGGACATCATGACCTCCGCCGCGCTGCGCACCGCGGAGCGGCTGGTCGCCATGCGTTCTTCGGAGGTGGCCGCGTCATGACCGACCTGTACATCCAGGATGTGACGCTGCGCGACGGCATGCACGCCATCGCCCACCAGTACACGGTCGACCACGTACGCACCATCGCCGCCGCGCTGGACGCCGCCGGGGTGGCCGCCATCGAGGTGGCGCACGGTGACGGCCTCGCCGGCTCCAGCGTCAACTACGGCCACGGCGCCGCCAGCGACGCCGAGTGGATCTCGGCGGCGGCCGAGGTGCTGACCACCGCCAAACTGACCACCCTGCTGCTGCCGGGCATCGGCACGATCGCCGACCTGAAGGCGGCGAAGGCACTCGGGGTGACGAGCGTCCGGATCGCCACCCACTGCACGGAGGCGGACATCTCCGCCCAGCACATCTCCTGGGCCCGGGAGAACGGCATGGACGTGGCCGGGTTCCTGATGATGTCGCACATGAACGATGCGGCCGGGCTGGCCGGTCAGGCGAAGCTCATGGAGTCGTACGGGGCGCACTGCGTCTACGTCACCGACTCCGGCGGCCGGCTGCTGATGTCCGACGTGGCGCAGCGGGTCGACGCGTACCGGCAGGTCCTCGCCCCGGAGACGCAGATCGGCATCCACGCCCACCACAACCTGTCGCTCGGGGTGGCCAACAGCGTGCTCGCCGTCGAGCACGGCCGGACTACCGGGTCCGGCCCGGCCGGCCCCGACGCGGCGCACGGTCGGACCGTCCGCGTCGACGCCTCCCTCGCCGGCATGGGCGCGGGCGCCGGAAACGCCCCGCTGGAGGTCTTCGTCGCGGTCGCCGAGCTGCACGGCTGGAAGCACGGCTGCGACGTGTTCGCGCTGATGGACGCCGCCGACGACATCGTGCGCCCGCTCCAGGACCGGCCGGTCCAGGTGGACCGGGAGACGCTTTCCCTGGGGTACGCCGGGGTCTACTCCAGCTTCCTGCGGCACGCCGAGCGGGCCTCCACGAAGTACGGCGTGGACGTCCGGTCGATCCTGGTCGAGCTGGGCCGTCGCCGAATGGTCGGCGGCCAGGAGGACATGATCGTGGACGTGGCACTCGACCTGGCCGACAAGGAGCCCTCATGATCGGCGTGGACATCGCGGGGATCGCCGACAAGCTGGGAGCGGCGGCCGACACCGCAACCGCGATCCCGCAACTCGCCGCCGAGACCGGCCTCGACGTGGACACCGCGTACGCCGTGCAGGCCGCGCTGCTGCAACGCCGGCTGAACGCCGGTGAGCGGTTGGTCGGGTTGAAGATGGGGCTGACCAGCAGGGCGAAGATGGCCCAGGTCGGTGTGGACGAGGTGATCTGGGGGCGGCTCACCAACGCGATGCGGGTGCCCGACGGTGGCACCGTGGACCCGGCCGCGTACATCCACCCCCGGGTCGAGCCGGAGGTGGCGTTCCTGCTGGACCGGCTGCCCGAGCCGGGCGAGCCGGTCGGCGACTTCGCCACGGCGGTCCGCGCGGTCGCCCCGGCCATCGAGCTGATCGACTCCCGGTACGCGGACTTCCGCTTCTCGCTGCCGGACGTGATCGCGGACAACACCTCGGCCGCCGCCTTCGTGATCGGGCCGTGGTCGCCGGTGCCGGCGGGGCTGGACAACCTGGGCGTGCTGCTGGAGGTCGACGGGCGGGTGGCGCAGGTCGGCTCGACGGCGGCGATCCTCGGTGATCCGCGTCGGGCGCTCGACGAGGGCATCCGGCTGGCGGGCCGGCACGGGGTGCGGTTGGAGTCCGGCTGGGTCTTCCTGGCCGGCGCCGCCACCGCAGCTGTTCCGCTGCGTCCCGGTGCCCACGTCCGCGCGGTCGTCGAGAAGCTCGGCACGGCGTCTTTGCGGGCGTCGTCGTGACCGCCAGGGTGGTCGCCGGGAAAGCCGTCCCTCGGGGTGCTTTTCCGCACGTCAAGGTCGCGGGTGGGTTCGTCTTCGTCTCTGGTACGTCGTCACGGCGCGCGGACAACACGTTCGCCGGTGTGTCCGTGGACGAGTTCGGTACGACGAACCTCGACATCCGGGTGCAGACGCGGGCCGTCATCGAGAACATCGGCGATCTGCTGCGGTCGGTCGGCGCGGATCTCGCCGACCTCGTCCAGGTGACGACGTACCTGGTCAACATGAACGACTTCGGCGGTTACAACGAGGTGTGGGCCGAGTTCTTCGACGCCTCCGGACCGACCCGTACGACGGTGGCGGTGCACCAGCTGCCGCACCCGCACCTGCTGATCGAAATCCAGGCCGTGGCCCTTCTTCCCTCGGGAGGTCAGTCGTGAGTGAGATCGCCGAACCGTTCAGCTTTCCGGGTTGGATCGCGGACAACCAGCACCTGTTGAAGCCCCCGGTGGGCAACAAGGAGATGTTCCCCGGCGGGGACGACTTCATCGTGATGGTGGTGGGCGGGCCCAACCAGCGCACCGACTTCCACGTGGACCCGTACGAGGAGTTCTTCTACCAGGTCAAGGGCAACATGCACATCAACCTGGTCACTCCGGAGGGGCCGCGTACGGTGCACGTGCGCGAGGGTCAGATGTGGATGTTGCCGCGTAACACCCCGCACTCGCCGCAGCGGCCGGAGGCCGGGTCGATCGGCGTGGTCGTCGAGCGGGTCCGCGAGGAGGGCACGCTGGAGACGTTCCAGTGGTACTGCCCCGAGTGCGGCGGCAAGGTGCACGAGGTGGAGTTGCAGGTCCGCGACATCGCCGCCGACCTGCCCCCGGTGTTCCAGGCGTTCTACGCCGATGAGCAGGCGCGCACCTGCGCCAACTGCGGCACCCTGCACCCGGGCAAGGGCTGATGCCCCCAGGTGTGGTCGACGTGCACACGCACGTCGTACCGAAGGGTTGGCCGGACCTCGGCGTGGCGTGCGGCGGGTCCGGCTGGCCGTGGTTGCGGGTCGACTCCGAGCGCGCCGCCATGATCATGGTGGGGGAGACGGAGTTCCGTCCGGTCGGCGCCGAGTGTTGGGACGCGTCGCGCCGACTGGCCGACATGGACGCCGACGGCGTGGCCGTGCAGGTGGTCTCACCCACCCCGGTCTTCTTCAGCTACGACCGTCCGGCCGACCAGGCGGTGAAGGTCGCCCGGATCTTCAACGACCTGACCCTGGAGGTCACCGCGGCCGGAGGTGACCGGCTGGTGCCGTTCTGCCAGGTGCCGCTCCAGGACCCGGACGCCGCCTGCGCCGAGTTGGACCGGAGCCTCGCCGCCGGACACGTGGGCGTGGAGATCGGCAACCACGTCGGCGACCGGGACCTGGACGACGCCGGCGTGGTCACCTTCCTCCAGCACTGCGCCGAGGTGGGCGCACCGGTCTTCGTCCACCCGTGGGACATGCCGGGCGGGCCGCGACTGGACCGCTGGATGGCCCGTTGGCTCACCGGGATGCCCGCCGAGACGCACCTGTCGGTGCTGGCGATGATCCTCGGCGGCGTCTTCGACCGGGTGCCCGAGACGTTGCGGATCTGCTTCGCGCACGGTGGCGGCAGCTTCCCGTTCTGGCTCGGCCGCGCCGACAACGCCTGGCACCGCCGTGGTGACCTGGTCCGGGGCGCGTCCGCCGGCCCGCCGAGCAGCTACCTCGACCGGTTCAGCGTCGACTCGGTGGTCTTCGCACCGCCCGCGCTGCGGCTGCTTGTCGACACGATGGGGGAGGACCGGGTGCTGGTCGGCAGCGACTACCCGTACCCGTTGGGCGAACGCCCGGCCGGCGCGGTGGTCCACGCGGCCGACTTCCTCACCGACGACCAGCGCGCCAAGCTCCTGTCCGCCAACGCCCTGCGCTTCCTGCACGGCTGAGCACAGCGCATCGCCCCGGCGTGAGCAGATCTTGGACAGTTTCCGTCAGCCGCTGACGGAAACTGTCCAAGATCTGCTGCTCGCACAGGCCGGGCGTCCGGTTGGTCCGTTTCCGGTCGCCAGCGCGTGTCGGCTGCGCGGAGGGCTGACGGCCGGCAGGATGACGGCATGGCCGAGCCGCACGACCTGACCGCGTTGGAACAGGCCGCCGCGATGACCCGCGGCGAGCTGTCCAGCGTCGAAATGGTCGAACATTCCCTGAGCCGGGTGGCGGCGCTCGGCGACACCGTGGGCGCGTTCGTCACCGTCACACCGGACCTCGCCCGGCAGGCCGCACGCGCCGCCGACGCGGTGCCGATGGAGGAGCGCGGCCCGCTGCACGGCGTGCCGACCGCGATCAAGGACCTGACGCTGACCGCCGGGGTCCGCACCACCTTCGGTTCGGCCGCCTTTCTCGACTTCGTGCCGCCGGTCGACGCCGACGTGGTCCGGTTCATCAAGGCCGCCGGCCTGGTCAGCCTGGGCAAGACGACCACCTCCGAGTTGGGCTGCTCGCTCTACTCCGAGGGCCTGGTCGCGCCGCCGGCCCGCAACCCGTGGCAGCTGGCGTACACCGCTGGCGGTTCCAGCGGCGGCGCGGCGGCGGCGGTCGCGGCCGGGCTGATCCCGGTCGCCCAGGGGTCCGACGGCGGCGGCTCACTGCGCATCCCGGCGTCGCTCTGCGGCCTGGTCGGCTACAAGCCCAGTCGGGGCCTCGTCTCCGGCGGGCCGATCGGCTCCGGCGCGTTCGGCCTGCCCACCAGTGGCCCGCTCGGGCGGACGGTCACCGACGTCGCCGCGCTGCTCGACGTCATGGCCGTCCCGGTCCCCGGCGAGCCCTACCTGCCGCCGGCCGCGCCGTCCGGCGGTTATCTGGCCGTCGCGCGTCGGGCCGAGCCCGGCTCGCTGCGGATCGGCCGATTCACCGCGCCGATGCTCGCCGACGAACCGGTGCACCCCGACTGCGTGGCCGCCGTGGACCGGGCCGCGGCGCTGCTCACGGCCGCCGGCCACGAGGTGGTCGAGGTGCCGCCGCCGCTCGGGCCGGCGGCGTGGCCGCTGTTCGAGATCCTCTGGTACGTGCTGGCGCTCGTCCCGGTGCCGCCGCAGCGGGAGGCCGAGCTGCTGCCGTTGACCCGGCTGCTCCGGGCCCGGGGCGCCGAGATCTCCGCCGGCACCCTGGCCGCCACCCTCGGGGAGTTGCAGGCGCAGGTGCGCCTCGGCGCCCGCCGCACCGCCGGCTGCGATCTGCTCCTCTGTCCCACCCTGGCCAGCCCGCAGGCACCCGTCGGCTGGTTCACCGCCGACGCGGACCCGGCCGCCGACTTCGACAGGCAACGCCGGTTCTCGCCCTACTGCGCCATCTTCAACGTCACAGGTGATCCCTCCGTCTCCCTGCCGCTGGGCACCACGACCGACGGCCTGCCCGTCGGGGTGCTGCTCACCGGCCGGTACGGCGACGACGCGCGGCTTATCGCTACCGCTGCGCAACTGGAGAACTCCAGTGACGGATGGGATCGGCACCCCGCAATCTGGCGGGCCGCCGACTCCGCTAACGTGAATGGTGACGGAGTCGGGCGGTCGGCATTGTGATCGTCCATCCGACCCGGTTGTTCAAGGTCGTCCTTCTTCCGCCTGGGGGCGTTGGGATTGTCTGTTACCGAGACGTTGCTGGTCTTCGTCGGCATCCCGTTGGCCGCGGTGCTGGTCATCGCCGGCCTGTCGTACGCCGGTAGCCATGGGGGTGCCACCGGCGGTGGCGGTGGCGCCAAGCGCTACCGTCCGGGCCGGCCCTTCGACTTCACTCCGGTCTGGTTCCTGGGCCGCCCGGAGCAGCTGGCCGACTCGGCCGGCACCGCGCTGACGGCGGGGGCGCAGGCGCCCGCGCTGACCAGCCACAAGCTTGAGCAGGCCAGCGTCGAGGCGCCGGCCGGTGGAACCGGAGGCGCAAGTGACCGTTGGTGAGAAGCAGGCCGGGTCGGAAAATCCGCCCGAGGTGCTCGACGGGCCGTTCTCGACCCGCCAGCTGCTGCGCATCGACGAGGCCCTGCGCCTAGCCGACAAGGGCACCGGGCTGGTCTTCTCGGTCTTCGTCGGCGGCCTCGACGAGCCGACTCGCGAGCACGCCCAGCGGCTGCACCGTCAGCTCGCCGAGCCCGACAAGTCGGTGCTGATCGCCGTTTCGCCCAACCAGCGTCAGCTGGAGATCATCACCGGGCGGTACGCCCGCAAGCGCATCCCCGACACGTACACCAAGCTGGCCGCGCTCTCCATGGTCGGCGCGTTCAGCGGCGGTGACCTGGCCGGCGGCATCATCAACGGCCTCGACCAGCTCGCCAGCCACGCCGGCAAGGGCTGACCCACACACACGACGAAGCCCGGTTTGGTGAAGCGGTCATGCCGGCGGCTCATCGGCGACTCCACTTCGACAACGAGACTGACGCCCTGCGGTTGATGCCAACGCACACCACGTGGGGTGTTTGGCTTCAGCACCGTCACATCCGGAATCAGATTGCCCGACAGGAGCCCCAGCCCGATCTCACGAATAATCCGCCATCCATCTGGTGCCGCAGCCCCGATGGCCGTCCGAATGCTGTCGGCCAGCTCGTGGTGATCGTCGTCGGCAGGTGGGGTCACGTGCAGGCTCCCGTCGATGATCTCGTAGCGGTTCCCATTCTCGGGAAGGTCGAACAGGTCCTGCTCGCGCCACTCGCGCGCAACGGGCCGCCACTCGTCGGTTGGCTGTGCCATCACGTCCACCTCCCCCCGCCACGATAACGTCCAAGGCCGGCGCGGGCTCACACCCACGCCGGCCCCGGACAACGCTGCTCAGGCGCTCTGGGCGTCCTTCGCGCGGGCCTTCAGCGCCCGCACCACACCGTCGCGGCCCTCGGCCACCAGCCGACGCAGCGGGGCGGGGTGCCCGTCACCGGCCAGCCACGCGTCGGTGGCCGCGACCGTGTCGTCCTCCACCAGGTAGGTCGGGTACGCCAGCTGGGCGAACTCCTGTGCCGGCTCGCTGTCCCGAGTGGCCCACACCTGCCCGACCGCAGCGAAGTAGCGCTCCCGGTACGGGGTGACCAGCTCCACCTGCGCCGGGTGGGCGAAGCCCTGCAACAGCGCCCGGTGCCGCCAGTTGGGCAGCGCGTCCGGGCCGGTGAGCAGGGCCCACACGGCGGCCTTGTTCTCGGCCGTCGGCATCAACGCGTGCGCGTACGCGGCCTCCCGCTCGCCGCTGGCCGTGCGGTCGCTGCTCAGCTCCGCCTCGATCTCGGCCGTGCCGGCGGCGCCGTTGGCCACCAGCGCGGCGAGGACCGACCAGCGCAGCTCGGTGTCCACGGTCAGCCCGGCCGGCATCCCGGTGCCGTCCAGCCAACCGCGCAACGTCGCCAGGTCTTCCTCGGAGCGGACCGCCGACGTGAAGGCACGGGCCCAGGCCAACTGGAACCCGCTGCCGGGCTCGGCGGCGGCGAGCGCGTCGCGGGCGGTACGGGCCAGGTCGGCCCAGCCGGTCGGCGCCCAGGCCGGGTCGGCGTACAGGGTGAGCGCGGTGGTCGCCTGCCGCAGGGTGGCGGTGACGAGGTTGATGTCGGTCTCCGCGGGCAGCCCGCTCAGCGTCAGCGCCACGTAGTCGCGGGCGGACAGCTCGGCGTCGCGGATCATGTCCCAGGCGGCGGTCCAGCAGAGGGCGCGGGCCAGCGACGAGTCGAAGCCACCGATGTGCTGCACCACTGTCGCCATCGAGCGGTCGTCGAGGCGCAGCTTGGTGTAGCTGAGGTCGTCGTCGTTGAGCAGCAACACGTCGGCGGCCCGGACGCCACGCAGCGGGGCGAGATCGGTGTGCTCGCCGGTCACGTCCACCTCGTACCGCTCACGACGGGCCAGCCGCCCGCCGGTCAGGTCGTACAGGCCCACGCCGATCCGGTGCGTCCGCAGCGTCGGGTACGCCGCCGGCGCCTCCTGCCGCACCAGCACCTGCTCGTACGTGCCGTCCGCCCCGATGGTCACCTCCGGCCGCAGCGTGTTGACCTGCGCGGTCTCCAACCACTGCGCGGCGAACTTGCGCAGCTCCCGACCGGATGCGGCCTCCAACTCGGTGAGCAGGTCGTCGAAGGTGGCGTTGCCCCAGGCGTGCTTGCCGAAGTAGGCCCGCAGCCCGGCCACGAACGGCTCCTCACCCACGTACGCGACGAGCTGCTTGAGCACGCTCGCGCCCTTGGCGTAGGTGATGCCGTCGAAGTTGACCTCCACGGCCTCCATGTCCGGCATCTCCGTGTAGACCGGGTGGGTGGAGGAGAGCTGGTCCTGCCGGTAGCCCCAGTTTTTCCGGATGGACAGGAAGGTCGTCCACGCCTCGGTGAAGCGGGTCGCGTTGGTGTTGCACCAGTGGCTGGCCCACTCGGCGAACGACTCGTTCAGCCACAGGTCGTTCCACCAGCGCATGGTGACCAGGTCACCGAACCACATGTGGGCCAGTTCGTGCAGGATCGTGTTGGCCCGCTGCTCGTACTCGAAGTCGGTGACCTGCGAGCGGAACAGGTAGTGCGACTCGGCGTGCGTCACGCAACCGAAGTTCTCCATCGCGCCGGCGTTGAAGTCGGGCACCCAGAGCTGGTCGTACTTCGGCAGCGGGTAGCGCACGCCGAACTTCTCGTGGAAGAAGTCGAAGCCCTGCTTGGTGATCAGGAACAGGTCGTCGGAGTCGAGGTACTGAGCCATTGACGCCCGACAGAACACACCCAGGTCGATGCCGTCGTGAGCGTCGCGCACCTCGTGGTACGGCCCGGCGCACATCGCTGTGATGTAGGTGCTCATCCGGGGCGACTCGGTGAAGTGCAGCGTCTTGAGCGCGTCACCCGCCGGCTCCTCGCGCTGCACCGGCATGTTGGACACCGCCCGCCAGTGCGCCGGCACCGTGACGTGCCAGGTGTAGACGCTCTTCAGGTCGGGTTGGTCGAAGCAGGCGTACACCCGCTGCGCGTCGGCCGTCTCGAACTGGCTGTAGAGGTACGTCTCGCCGTCTACCGGGTCGACCGTCCGGTGCAGACCCTGCCCGCTGTTGGAGTAACCGAAGTCGGCCTCGACCACCAGCACGTTGTCGCTGGCCAACCCGGACAGGGTCAGGCCCTTCTCGGCCGACCAGTCGGAGAGGTCGACGGGCGTGCCGTTCAGCGTCGCGGACCGCACCGACTCGGCGGCCAACTCGATGAATGTGCTCGCGCCCGGTTCGGAGCAGCGGAACCGAACCTCGGTCGTCGACCTGAACGTGCGGCCGTCGGCCGCCAGCACGGCGGTGGACAGGTCCAGACTGATGTCATACCCCGTCACGTTGAGCAGGCGTGCCCGCTCGGTCGCCTCGACCTGCGTCAGGTTGCGCACTCCCGGCACTGTTCGTCTCCATCCCACATGTCGCCGTACGCCCGGCGGCGCCCGTTCGCCTACCGCTCGTGACGGCCGGCCCGATTCGAGTCTTCCATGTACGGGCAGCCCGCGGTGGCCGAGGTCACGCTCTCATTCGGGTGCCGGTCGATGCGCTGCGGGGTGAAGATTCTCTGGAGACGCCGACCGCCGGCGCCACCCGTCGCGAAGGGATCTCACAGTGACCGAACGTGTCACCGCCGACATGTGGTTCGACCCGGCCTGCCCGTGGGCATGGATCACCTCCCGCTGGCTGCTTGAGGTCGAGCAGATCCGAAACGTGGACATCCGTTTCCACGTGATGAGCCTGGCTGTGCTCAACGACGGCCGGGACGGGCTGACCGAGGACTACAAGGAGTTCCTGAAGACCGCGTGGGGCCCGGTGCGGGTCTGCATCGCCGCCGAGCAGCGCCACGGCAATGAGGTGCTGCGCCCGCTGTACACCGCGCTCGGCACCCGGATCCACCTGCAGAAGCAGGAGCGAAATCAGGAGTTGTACGTCGCCGCGCTCACCGAGGCCGGCCTCGACCCGGCGCTGGCCGCGGCCGCCGACAGCACCGACTACGACGAGGCGCTGCGGGCCAGCCACGAGGCGGGCATGCGCCCGGTCGGGCAGGACGTGGGCACTCCGGTCGTGCACGCGCCCGGCCCGGACGGCACCCCTGTCGCGTTCTTCGGCCCGGTGATCACTCCGGCTCCGAAGGGGGAGGCCGCCGGCCGACTCTGGGACGGTGTGCTGCTGGTCGCCGGCACCCCGGGCTTCTACGAGCTCAAGCGCACCCGTGAGCAGGACCCGATCTTCGACTGAGGAACGACCACCGCGCCCCCGTCCGTGCTTCGTCAGCTGAGCGGACGGGGGCGTTTCGGGTCGGACGCCGAGTGCGGCGCCGAGGTCTGCGGACGGTCGTGGCGTCACCGGGAGGCGGGCGGCGTCGTTTCCCTCGGTGTCCGCCGCAGCGACCCGCAGGGCCGCGCGCCGCAGTTCGTGGAGGCAACCCCGATGGCCAAGCACCGCGCGTCCGGTGATGATCAGTTGACCCGGCAGGGGGTGATCGAGACTCCCGGCGCGGACTACTGGTCCGTTGACGACTCCCGCTGGCCGACGGTCCGCCCGGACCTACCCGCCCACCTGGTGGATCTGCTCGCGCCGCCCATCGTGGTGGGCGTGGCGCGGGTCCCGGTGACCTCCCGGCTCACTCCGCCCGCGTCCGTCGACCCGCTGCCGTCGCCAGTCGACGCCGTGCCGACCGATGTTCCGGCGCTGGTGCCGTCGGGGGCGGCACCGGCCGAACCGGCGCCCCCGCCGCCGGCGCCGGCTCCTCCGCGCCCGGTGCCGACGCCGCCGCTGAGCCCACGGCCCGTTCCGACGCCTCCTCCCGACCGTCCCGTGCCGGGGCCGCCCGCGTCGCCCCGCCGCGCCCTGAACACCGGGCCGATCGGGACCGGTCGACGCGGCAACGGTGGGCCGGTCAGCGCGGGTAGGCACCGCCGGGGCACCTCCGACCGCGCCGGCTGACCCACCCGGGTCCGACCCGGCGCTTTCATCTGGTGGACGCCCTGCGGGTCCCCGTCGGCGGCGACACCGTCGCCGGTAGCGTCAGTGGGCATGACGGTCGTGCATCCGATCACCCGGGCCTGGGTCACCACTGGCGGCACCGGCGCGCAAAACTACGACGAGTTCGCCGACGACGCGGAGATCACCGCGATCATCGAGTCGAACCCGCACAGTGCTCTCGGCATCGAGATGCCGCACCGCGCCCCGCAGAGCCTGGGCAAGTCGTTCCTCGACGCGCTGCCGGACGCGGTGGCCCGCTTCGCCGAGGCCAAGGCCGACGGCAGTTACACCCCCGCCGAGCAGGTGGTGGTGCTCTACCGGATCAGCGCACCCGGCGAGGAGCCGGCGTACGGGCTGTTCGCGATGGTGGACACCGACCAGATCTCCACCCGGGCGGACGAGCCGGGCCTCGTCATCCGCAACGAGGACGTCTTCATCGCCAAGGTGCGCGAGCGCGTGGCGTTGGCCGACGCGCTGGGCCACCTGCTCTCGCCCGTACTCCTGCTGCAGACCGGGCGTGGCGACGAGCTGCACGCCGCGCTCGCGGCGGCGACCGACACGGCCGGCGCGCCCGCCGCGACGGACACCGACCAGGCGGGGCGCACGCACGCCATCTGGCTGCTCGGCCCCGGCCCGGAGCAGGCCACGCTCACCGCTCTCGCCGGTGGCGGGGATCTGGTCGTCGCGGACGGCAACCACCGCAGCCTGGCCGCGCAGACCGGGGGGCTGCCGCGCTTCCTGGCCGTGGTCACCACCCCCGCGTCGGTGGCCATCCAGCCGTACAACCGGCTGGTCAGCGAGCTGACCACCACGCCGGCCGAGCTGCTCGACCGGCTGCGGGCCGCGGGCGCCGAGGTCGAGCCGGTCGACGGCCCCGTCGAGGTCCCGACGGCCGGCGGCACCGTGCACCTCCGCCTCGACGGCCAGGGGTACGCGGTGCGTCTGCCCGCCACCGCCTCGGCCGGCCTGGAAAACCTGGACCACGCACTGGTCGAGCGGCTGGTGTTGCGCGACGCTCTCGGTCTGGACCCGGGCGACAAGCGGATCACCTACGTCGGCGGTGACTACCCGGCGAGCTGGCTCACCGGTGAGGTCGACGCCGGGCGGGCCGAGTTGGCCATCCTGATTGCTCCGGTGACCGTGGCGGATTTCGTCGCGGTCAACCTGGCCAGGGAGAAGATGCCCCGCAAGAGCACCTGGTTCACCCCGAAGGCGCGCGGCGGTCTGGTCGTCGCCGAGCTGCCGCGTTGAGCGCCATCCCCACGACCGTGTGACGAACTCGGCTCGGGGACGCCGCCCCTGTGACGTCCCCGAGCGCGGCCTGACAGACTGCCCGGTATGCGCGTCTATCTGGGATCCGATCACGCCGGTTTCGAGTTGAAGGTGCACCTGGCCAATCACCTGGCCATGCAGGGGTACGACGTTGTCGACGTCGGCCCGCACGGCTATGACCCGGACGACGACTACCCCACGTTCTGCCTGCACACTGGCGATCAGGTGGTGGCCGACGAGACGGGCCTGGGAGTGGTCATCGGTGGCTCGGGCAACGGTGAGCAGATCGCCGCGAACAAGGTCGCCGGCGTCCGCGCCGCGCTGGCCTGGAGCGTCGAGACCGCTCAGCTGTCCCGCCAGCACAACGACGCGAACGTGGTCGCGATCGGTGCACGCCAGCACACGCTCGACGAGGCGACCGGCATCGTCGAGGCGTTCCTGAACACGCCATTCTCCGGCAACGAGCGGCACGCGCGTCGGATCGCCCAGGTGGCCGAGTACGAGCGGACCCGGGAGTTGCCAGTCCTGCCCTGACGCGTCGCTCAGCGCGGCGAGCGGGGCAACTCCTCGCGGGGCACCCAGTTTCGACGGACGACCACCACCCGCGCCTCCGCCTCGGCAAGGTCGTCGTCGGTGGGGCGGGCCGCATCCCGGGCCCGTAGGGCGGCGCTCAGCCCCACCTGGGACGAACCGGAACCGACCAACCCGCGCAGCCCCCGCTCGCCGTCACGCTCGTCGCCGCCCGCGCTCCTGCGTCGGGGCGGCGGGTCGTCACCGTCGTGCACGACCGGGGTGCTGGCCGTCGGGCCGTCGGCACCCGGTTTGGCACTCTCGGGGTCGGCGTGGTGGCGCAGCCGTCGCCGTCGTCGGTCGGGGTCACCCATCAGCCGACCGTACCCTGCGCGGGTTTGATCCGGCACCGTCGCGTGCCCTCGCCTCCCGGCCGGGGTCGGCGACCGATTTGCCGGCTGGATACCCTCGAATCCAGGCGGTGCTGTTGCCGTCGGTCAGGGGGAGCAAGATGGCAGACCAGACGCAGCCGTGGGCGGAGCGGACCGTGGAGGTGCCACCGCAGGCCGGCGTCGGGGTGCCGCCGCAGCGCGACGGGTTCCGCCGGGGCGTCGCTCCGGTGGGTCAGCCGCGGACCCCGCGGACGGAGCCGTTCCCGGTGGTCGAGCAGGAGCCGACCGGCACCGGCTGGCCCGGCGAGCCGGCGCCACGCCGTTCGCTGAGCTCGCGGATGGCGCAACTGCGGCGTGGCGGTGAGTGGAGCGCGGCAGCCGGTCTCTTCGCGTTCGTGTGCTGGGGGATCTGGGCGCTGTCCGGCCAGGGTGATCTGAGCGGCCCGCTGCTGGTGCTGGTGCTCAGCCTGCTGGTGGCGGTCGGCCTGTTCGCCCTGTTCCGGCTGGTCGGCCGGGTGGTGCTGGAACGGCAGTTGGGCCGGGTCCGGCGCAGCGCCCGAGGTGCCCACCTGGCGACGGCGGTGTTCCTCGTGGGCCTCGGTGTGGCGTGGCTCCAGCAGACCGAGTGGGTCGTCTCGGCCTGGAACTGGATCTCCTCGAACTGATCCGGGGAACGCCGGGCGGGCCGGCCTGCGCCGCCCGCCCGTGCGCCCGGTCGCGGCACGCCGCGACACCGGTCGTCTCCCCACCAGGCAAGGTTGCCGCTTACCCGGCCGGCCGCGGTTCATCCGTGGCCGGCCGGTCCGACTGGTACCCGTTCGGGTCAGTGCTCGGGTTTGTGCGCGCGGACCAGGATGCGCTGGGCGTGGGCCACGAACGGACCGTGTCGACGGATGTGGTCGTGCAGATCGACGAGGCGGGCCCGGTAGCGGTCCACGGTGAAGTCCGGCACCGTCCAGATGACCTTGCGGAGGAAGTGCACCACCGCTGCGACGTCGTTGAAGGTGGTCGGCAGCGCTTCGTGCCGCAACTCGTCGACGACCAGGCCGGCGGCCTGCGCGCCGGCGGCGGCGCGGGCCGGACTGCGTTCGTCGCCGATCTCACGGGGACCGGTGAGGAACTGCGCCAGCTCCCGGTTCGAGCCGGGGCCGATCTGCTGGGCCAGGTACCGCCCGCCGGGTGTGAGCACCCGCGCGATCTCGTCCCAGAGCACGACGTTGGGATGGCGGCTCACCACCAGGTCGAACGTCTCGTCGGGAAACGGGAACGGGGCGTCCTCGGCGACGTCGACCACCCGCACGCCGCGCGGTTCGAGCGCGCGCCGGGCCAGTTGGAGGTTGGGCGGCCAGTGTTCGGTGGCCACGGTCACCTGTGGAAGTGCTGGCACCTCGGAGAGCACCTCGCCGCCGCCGGTCTGGATGTCCAGAGCGGCGCGGGCCACCCTCATCTGGGCTGCCATGAGTTTCAGATATCCCCAGGACGGCCGCTGTTCTGTCGCGCGGCCGTCGAACCAGGAAAAGTCCCAACCGTCCACGGATGCGTCAGCGCCTTCGCGGAGCAGATCCTCGAAGGTTGCCGTGTCCTGCATTCCGCCAGGCTGACAGGCCGCAGTGGTGATGGCAAGCAAAAGTGCCACGTGTCGGCACAGGGTGCACGCAATGACTCCTGTCAGTGATCTGACACCGATTCCGAACGATCTTTCGGCGAGAATTTGTCACGTGGCGGATCTTCTGCGTTTCGAGACTGATCAGGGCGTTCTGCTCGTCGAGGAACACGCTGGCAGCGATCTGGAACGGGTCGGTCTGCTCGACCGCATCCGCCCCGCCCGGCAGACGCTGGAAATGGCACTGGCCCAGATCAAGCCGGCGCTCGACGCGGCGCTGGGCGTGGTCCGGGGGGTGTCGGTGCGCCCCGACCAGGTGGAGGTCGAGATCGGCGTCACCCTCACCGCGGAGGCCGGCGCCGTCGTCGCCCGCACCAGCGCGCAGGGCCACCTCAAGGTCAAGCTGATCTGGACGTCGGGCGTCCCCGCCGCTCTGCCGTCGCAGGGCGAGGACGGGGCCGTCGCGCAGGAGACCGTCGCGCATGACTGACCGCAGCGCCGGCCGCCGGCTGCCGACCGCCCGGGTCGAGTGGTCGGCGGAGCACTGATGGCCGGCGCCCGGTCGCTCGCCGGCCGGGTACGGATACACGGCGGCCCCTCCTCGTCGGTCGTCGGCGCGGGTATCCAACTGACCGCCGACCTGGTGCTGACCTGCTGGCATGTCGTCGACGACGGCACCGGGGCGGCGGACCGGCCCGGGTTGCTCGTCGACACACCGAGCCACCCCGGCACCCTGGTCGCCGCCGAGGTGACCTGGTCGCGGGGTGTCGGCCCGGCGGGCGACGGCGACCTGGCGGTCCTGCGCTGCGCCACACCGCTGCCGTCCACCCCGGCCACCCTGGCCGATCGCGGCGACGACGAGTTCGACGTGCGGATCGTGGGTTTTCCGGCCAACACCCCGGCGTCCGTCATGGTGGTGGCGCGGGCCGTCGGGCCGGTCGACGCGAGCACCGGGTGGCGCCAACTCGACCGAATCTCCTCCGCCACGGCGGGAGTCGACAGGGGGTTCAGTGGTTCCGGGGTGTACGCCCCGGATGGTGCCGTGGTGGGCATGGTGCTTGCCCGCACGAGCGTCGGCCAGCAGTTGGTCGCCTGGATGCTGCCGGTCGGGCAGTGGCGTGCCCTGTTGCCGCCGGGCCTGTTGCCGCCTGCCCTGCTGCCGTCCGGCCCGCTGCCGGCCGTTGTCCGGGCGGCACCCGGGCCGCTCTCATTCGCGCAGAAGATGGCGCTGGCCCGACTGCTGGAGGAAATCCCGGTACTCCGGCACCCCGACAGCCGTCAATTGGTCATTCAGTCGTTGCCACCGCACATCAGTCGGATGGTGAACCCATTCGGACCATTGGGTCTCGACATGTTCGGCCTGATTCGGACGGGCTTAGAATACGAGGATGGGATCGCGGCGCTCTATCGCGTCCTGCTGTTGACGGAAGGGTCGGCGAGTCAGCCACTGCGGGCCTTCCGTGACCTTGCCGAGAGCCTCGGTCTGCTGACCGGTACGGAGGACAATCGGTGACGACGCCCCGGATGCCGAACGCCCAGGTGCAAGCCATCTGCGACGCGCTGCTGTCGATGAGCTCGATCAACGACGGAAAGACTCGTGCGCTCTACCTCGACGAGGTCGAGGGGGAGCTGCGTAAGCCACTGTCGGTGCCCCGGCACCCCGAGGTCCGCTACGACGTCTACCTCATCGTGCGCGCCTGCGCGCAGGAGCCCCGGGGCCTGTCCACGCTGTTGCAGGTCATCGGCAACTTCCACCCGGGCGCCGCCGCGGTCGTCTCCGCCCACCAGATCCACCTCTCCTGGCGCCTCGCGCAGTTGCTCACTGACGTCCCGACCGAGGTGGTGACCGGGGCCGCCGCGGCGGTCGCGGATCGTCAGTTGTCACCGGACGACCTGCCCGGCCTGGTGGCCGCCGTCGGCTGGCAACCGGCGGGTGACTGGCGGGCTCCGGCCGCCGTGGCGCTTGCGGGCCTGGTCCTCGCCGGCCTCGAGTCGGGCGAGAAGCCGTTGGAGCAGTGGTTGCGGGATGCGGCGGCGGCCCTGCAGTTGAGCGCCGCCGACCTCGACGATGTGCGCGTGGCTGCGAAGGCGCACTGGACGTCGCTACGATCCCCGCACCAGGCGGCACCGGCCGAGGCCGGTGGAGAGGAACCTGAATCCGACATGCGCAGGACGATCATCATCGAGGAGACGACGCCCCAACGATCCCGAACTCTCATTCGGGGCGGCGTCCCACCGCGCAACCTGTACTTCACCGGCCGGGAGAAGCAACTCGTCGCGCTCGACGAGCTGCTCTCGTCACAGCACCGGGCCTCGGTGCTGCCGGAAGCGGCACTGCGCGGTGTCGGTGGGGTCGGCAAGACCCAGCTCGCTGTCGAGTTCGCCTACCGGTACGCGGACCGTTACCAGCTGATCTGGTGGATGGCCGCCGAGGATCTCAGTGCGCTGCGTACCTCGATCGCGGCCCTCGGCGAGCGCCTCGGCCTGGCGGCGAGCGCCAGCCTGGAGCAGACCGTGCGGACGGTGCTCGACTCCCTGTCGACGAGTTCGCTCAGTTGGCTGCTGGTCTACGACAACGCCGACGACCCGCACGAGCTGGCCCCGCTCATGCCCTCGTCGAACCTCGTCGGCGAACGCGGCCACGTCCTCGTCACGTCGCGGAACATGGCCTGGTCGGCGACTGCCCTGACCCTGGACGTCGACGTGTTTACCCGGGCCGAGAGCGTGGAACTGCTGCTCAAGCGGCGTCCCGCGACCACCCCTGACGACGCCCGCCGGCTCGCCGCGGAGCTCGGCGACCTGCCACTGGCCCTGGAACAGGCCGCCAGTTGGCTGCTCACCATGCTGTCGTCGGTCGACGAATACCTCGTCGACCTGAAGGAACACGCCCGGGAGCTGCTGGGCGAGGGGCAGCCCCGGCAGTACCGGGGCACCGTGTTGACAGTGGTGTCGATGGCGCTCGCCGCGGTTCGCGAGCAGAATCCCGCCGCCGCGCAGCTGATCCAGCTACTCGCCTTCCTCAGCCCCGACCCGGTCCCGATGCGCCTGCTCTGGGAGGGGCGCCGCGCCGGGTTGGACGAACCGCTGCGCACCAGCCTCCAGGAGCGCAACGACATAGCCCGCGCCATCCGGCAACTGGCGTCGCTCGGGCTCGCGAAGGCGGACAACGCCGGCCGACATGTGCAGGTGCACCGGCTGGTGCAGGCGGTCCTCCGAGAAGGGCTCGCCGAGCAGGGCGACGACAGCCCGCTGACGAACGCCCGCCGGCTGCTGGCCGCCGCGAACCCGGGCTTCCCCGACGACCGGAGCACCTGGCCCCGCCACGCCGACATCGCGCCACACGTCCGCGTCGCCGGCCTGATCCACGGTGACCTCGACGCCCGCCGGACGGCGATGGACCAGCTGCGCTACATCTACAACCTGGGTGACTTCGAAGGCTGTCGGGACTTCGCCGAGGAGATCCTGGCCGCCTGGGACCAGCCCGGTCCGAACGGCGAGCGCAGCGGCGACCCGCTGACCCTGCTGGCGATGCGACGGTACGCGGACGCCCTGCGGCTACTCGCCGACCCGCGCGCGGCCGAGTTCGGCCTTGAGGCACTGGAGCGGATGCGGACGAGCCTCGGTGAGGAGCACGAGTACACCCTGGGCGCGGCGAACAGCGTCGGCGCTGACCTGCGGCGGATCGGCGACTTCGTGGCCGCCGCCGACCTGGACCGGCGCAACCTCGACGTGCACCGTCGGGTGCTCGGCGACGGGCATCCGAGCACGCTGCGGGTGATGAACTCGATGGCGATCAACCTTCGCCTGATCGGTGACTTCGAAGGGGCGTACCAGCTCAACCTCGAAGTGGCACGGCACGCCGGTGCGGCCGCGGAGGACGGCACCTATGCGCTGGTGCTGGCCCAGGAGGCCCAGGCGCGCGACCTCTACCTCCTGGGCCGGTACGCCGACGCGTTGGAACTGCTGGACAGCTCCCTGCCGGTGCAGCGTTCGCTGCTGGGCGCCGAGCACCTCACCGTGCTGCGCGCCACCTGCATCCACATCGCCTGCCTGCGCAAGACGGGGCGACTCGACGCCGCCGTGACCGAGGGCGCGGCCAACTACCGGCTGGTGACACGCCGTTTCGGGACCGACCATGTGCTGACCGCGGAGGCGGGCATGACCTGCGCCAACGCCATGCGCGCAGCGGGCGACGCGACCCAGGCGTACGCCCTGGCCGCCCAGGGGCACGCCACCTTCCGAGCCGTCTTCGGGGAGCGGCATCCGGTCACGCTCTGCGCCGCGGTCAACCTCGGTGTGATCCTGCGTGCTCGCAACTTCGACCGTGAGGCGCGGGAGCTGGGTGCGGCCACCTTGCAGGCGATGGGCGAGGCGCTGCCGCCCACCCATCCGTACCTGCTGAGCGCGCGCTCCGCGCAGGCGATCAACCTGGTCCGGTCGCACCGGCTGGAGCAGGCGCAGGTGCTCTCCGCGACAATCCTTGAGGACTCGCGTCGTCTGCGGGGGCCGGGGCATCCGTACACGCTCTACTGTGCGGTCAACGCGTCGGTCGATCTGATCGAGGTCGGCGAGGAGGTTCGGGGCCGCGAGCTGCTCGACGAGGCTGCCGCGGCGCTGGAGGCGTTGTTCGGGCCGGATCATCCGGAGGTGGACGCCGCGCGGGGTCAACGCCGCATCGAGTGCGACATCGAAACCGTCGGGCTGACCTGACGCCTCGTTCGGCGGCGGTGACGGCCGTGGGCGAGTCGCGGGTTCATCCGGTGGTGATCGTCGGTAGACGGGTGCGCTCGGCCTCCGCCACCTCCCGCCGTGCGGCGGCGTCAGCGGCCGCCGGCACCGGCACGGCGGCCAGCTGACCGATCCGTTCGGTCAGGCGATCCGCCCAGAGGCGCCCGGCCGAGGTGAGGCTTCCGGCCCGGCCGAGTTCGACAAGGGCGCGCTCCAGTTGCGCCCGTACCACCGCGAACCGCGCGGTGGCCTGGGCCGCCAGGTCCGGATGGGCGCGCAGCGCGGCCCACACCTCGGCGACGGCAGTGAACGCGTACGTGCCGTGCAGCAGCCCGCCGATCGGGCGGGGGTCGGGACGCCAGGGCGCGAAGTACCGCACCGGGTCGGTCGGTTCGTAGAGCTGAACCAGGCCGAGGACGGCGTTGAGTTTGCTGTGTTGCAGCTCGTGCACCATCGTCACGGCCAGGTCCACCGGGTCGAGATCGGCGTCGGCGGCGAACGCGCCGAAGGCGTCGGCGTGCGTGACGCTGTGCCCGCGCTCGGTGCCGTCGGCCAGTGGCACGAACGTGCTGATCCCGGCGGCCACCTCGGCGGCGTGCGTCGGGGCGTACGCGACGAGCAGGTGCCAGGCGTGCCCGACGGACCGTTCCAACGCCGCGGCCCGGGGTGGGGAGAGCCGGGCGGCGACCGGCAGACCGAAGCAGTCGCGGTAGGGGTCCAGGTCGTCGACGCGGAGGTCGAGGGTGACCCTCTGGTCGGTGAAGCGCCACCAGCGGATGGGCGTCCACTGTCGCCCGCTCAGGTCGGCAGGCGTCACGGTCGTGCTGCCGCCGGGTCGGCGCACCACCCCGAGGCCCGGCACGGGCACCAGCCCCGCACACGGTGTGACCGGCACCGCGGCGTCCGACCAACCACTGAGGCTGGCCGCCGCGAGCGCCGCGAACGGAAGGTAGTCCGGTCGACCGGTGGTGCCGTGCCGGACGCGATCGATCGCCCAGACGGCCAGCCACGGGTGATCGAGCAGCACGTCCACGGCGGCGGGGTCGAGGCGGTGGGCGTGGCCGAGTAGGTGCGCCGACGCCGCCAGGGCGTCGTCCCGATCGGCGAGGCCCTTGAGGACGAGCATCGTGCGGTTGCGTTGTGCGTGCCGCAGACCGCGGATGGAAGCGGGGCCTGCCCGGCCGTCGGCCAGGCGTGTGAACTCCGACCGGGTCAGGTGGAGTCGGCGCCGGGGTCGAGGAAGCTGTTCCAGCCGGACAGCGTCGTCTGCCGCGGAGTCTTCAGTGTCGCGACCAGTTCCTCGATCCATCGGGCCAGTTCCGGATCCTCGTCGCGTAGCAGGTGGCTCAGGCCCTGCGTCAACACGTCGACCACAACGAGGTGATCAGGTGCGGGTTGCTCAGTCATCGATGTCCCGGGTTGGCGCAGGCGTGCTGACATGAAAACACGTCTACGTCTGTGATCACCATCGGCTTACCGTCCGTCACCGCTCGCGGTCGGCGCTGAGCCACGACAGGCCGGGCACCTCGTACCGCCGCCGGATTGCGGCCGGCGGCGGTACGAGAGCCGTGGGTCAGTCGGCGGCCGCCTCGGCGGCGGCGTAGTCGCGGGCCACCCGGACCATCTCCACCAGACCGCCGGCGTACTCCTGGGACTCGCCGTGCGCCTCGTCGAACGGCGGCTGGAAGCCGACGCCCTCCCACTGGTTGGTCGCCGGGTTCCACAGGTCGTTGCCGACCTCGAAATCCCAGGCGAAGATGCCCAGCTCGTAGTAGAGCTGGTCGGCCGAGTTGCCGGCGGCGGAGTAGAGCACGTCGGCGACAGGTCCCGTCTGCGACGGCCAGGTGACGGTGCCGCGCTCCTGTGCGATGGCGCCGACGATCCGCCGGGCGCTGTTGAGGAACAGCGTCGACTCGTCGATCGACGGTCGCGGCAGGGTGACCCTACCGTCGGCCCGGTACGCCCCCGGCGGCCACATGAAGTACCCGCCGTAGGAGTGCACGTTCATCGCGAACTTGATGTTCGGGTGGTCCTCGGCGAGCGTGATCACGTTGCGGCTCTCCGCCTCGGACAGCTCGGCCGTGCCCGCGAAGGTGCCGGACAGGCAGTTGGCGCTGGCGCCCACGTAGCCGTCGAAGAACGACCCGACGGTGTAGTTGCGGTTGATGTCGACGCCCCACGAGGTGCGGTTCTTCGGGTCGCGGGCCGCCCCGGTGCAGTGGTTGACGAGATTCTTGCGCTGGAAGTTGAAGTCGTTGAACGAGTAGTTCGCGCCGTCCGGGTTGACCGTCGGGATGACGAAGATGTCGACCTGCTCCAGCAGCTCACGGGTGGCCGGGTCGGTCCGGGCGTTGGCCAGCATCCGCTCGGCGAACTCCAGCGTCACCAGCGGGGTGGCCCACTCCCGGGCGTGTTCCTGGGAGTACGCGAGCACCCCGACCCGGGAGCCGTCCCGGTGTACGCCGAGGCGTAGCGCCTGCACCGTCCACGGCCGTGCGGGCACCTCGGTGCCCTGGAGGCCGTCGTCGAGTCGGGTGGGGCCGGCGACGGGCATCGGCAACCCGGCCGAGCCGTCCTCGACAGTGGCCCGGAACCGGTCCGGTTGACGGGCGTTGATCGCCGCCGCTACCTCGTCGGTGGTGCTCACCGTCTTGCCGGCGGTGTCGGTGGCCAGCGACACGGTGAGGACGCGGTCGCGGTAGCCGACGGTCAGTGGCCGGTTCGCCCGGCC
Organism: Micromonospora sp. D93; assembly: GCF_018070365.1. Taxonomy (NCBI): domain Bacteria; kingdom Bacillati; phylum Actinomycetota; class Actinomycetes; order Micromonosporales; family Micromonosporaceae; genus Micromonospora; species Micromonospora sp. D93. Next base: position 86,098 of record NZ_JAGPXW010000029.1, read on the forward strand.
CGGGTCGACCGTCCGCACCTGTACGCCGTTCATGTTCTGGTCGCCGAAGCGGACCGACTCGACCACCACCGCCGCCACGGCCGGGTCGCCCAGGTACGCGGCGGCGGTGCGCCGATAGCCCTGGGTCTTGTTCGGTAGGTCGATCACCTCCACCAGGTCCCGGTACTGGCGGGCCAACCGCTTGATCCGTGCCTGGATGTCCACGGGCGTCAGGTACGCGTCGATGAAGTTCTTCTGGTAGCCGGTCGGCAGCGGCGGTGGGGAGGCATTCGGCCAGAGCGTCGGCGTGATCGCCCGGCTGACCCCGCCGAGGCTGGAGGTGGCGCTCAGCTGAACCGGTCGGCTCGGCACCGGCTGGGGGAGGGCGTAGTGGTACTGGTACTCGCCGGAGTCCTCGAATCGGAACAGCGGGAACGAGCCGGTGGCGCCGTCCGCCGTCCGCCAACTGACGGTGATCTCCACATCCGGGTCGTCGGTTGCGGTGGTGGCCACCTGGGCCTGCAGGAAGGTCTGTCCGGTCGTCGTCCACCAGTACGCCTGCTGCACCTGGAGGGTGTCCACGGCAGCGGTGCTGGACCGCTGGCCGGGGGCCGGCGTGCGCAGTCCGGCGGCGGTGCGGGCCTGGGCCGCGCGGACGCTGTCGACGTAGTGCCGGTTCCCGTCCCCGGCGCGTTGCACGATCTGCACGGCCGTCGCGCCCTGGGCGGTCAGTTCGGCGAGCTGTGTGCCGCTGAGCACCAGGTCGGCGATGATCCGGCCGTCCCGCGCTCGGGGCCGGTTGGCCAGGTCCGCGCCGGTGGCGACGAGCCGGTCCAGCTGGGCCTGGTCGCGGAGCTGGACTCGGACCAGTGCGGTTTCGGTGGCGCTCAGAGTGATCGGCGCGGCCGGGGCCGCGGGTGCCGCCGCTGCGGAAGCGGGATGGGACAACACTGCGCTGAACAGGATCACTGTGGTGGCTGCAGCTGTCCACCGTCGTCGGACGATCATGTGCCCTCCTGTGACGGACGTCGATGTGCTTGGTCCTTACACCAGTGCACAGATCGACACCTGTCAAGGTAAGAGTGCCGCCTCCGTCCCTCCGCCGTTGATCCCGTGACATCTGCGCGAGTTCTGGAGCAACCCTCCGGGCCAGACCTCGCGTGACTAACTCGAAACGGGGATCGGAGGCCTGAATGAGCGATCGCGACGAGGCGTTCGCCGAGTACTTCGCTGCACGGTCCGGTGTCATGCGCGGCACCGCGTACCTGCTGTGCGGCGACTGGCACCGTGCCGAAGACCTGGTCCAGACGGCGTTCGTCAAGCTCTACCGGGTCTGGAACCGGGTATCCCGGCACGAGGTGCTCGACAGCTACGTGCGCCAGATCCTGATCCGGACCTTCCTCGACGAGCGCCGTCGCGGCTGGTGGCGGCGTGAACGGGTGGGCGGCGAGGACGCCGAGCAGGCGGCCCCGTCGGACTCGCCGGAGAGCCGACTGGTGCTGCTCCAGGCGCTGTCCCGGGTGGCGCCGCGTCAGCGGGCCGTGCTGGTTCTGCGGTACTGGGAGGACCTGTCGATCGAGGACGTCGCGGCGCTGTTGGAGTGTTCTCCAGGGACGGTGAAGAGCCAGGCGGCACGCGGGCTCGACACGTTGCGCGGCCTCCTGACACCCACCTACAGCGGGATCGAGATGGGAGAACGATGAACGAGGACGAGTTGCGCGAGGGGCTCCGCAGCGAGATGGCGGGGACAACCCCACCACCACCCTTGAGTACGACAGCCGCGCTCGGCGCGGCACGGCGGACGCACTTCCGCCGACGCGCGCTGTGGGCGTTCCTCGGTTCGGTGGCTGTCGTGCTGGCGGTCACCGGCTTCGCGGCCGTCGCCACTCCGGACGGCCACCTCTATCAACCGGCGGGGCAGGGGCCACTGGCTTCTCCGGACACCAAGGAGCCGTGGCCGACCGGGCCGGACGGGCAACCGCAGGAGGACCGGACCGCGCGGGCCGGGTCCAGGTACGAGCAGGGTTCTCACCTGCTCAGCGAGGCCGTCTCGGTCATACCGTCCGGCTTCACCACGCCGGAGGACCCGTCGAGCCAGTCCGCCGAGGAGCGGACGCTGCGGACCCACCAGGCGCAGTTCGAGGACAAGGTGGGCGGCGTCGACGTGTGGAGCTACTCCTCCTCCGTCGCCGTGGCACAGAACAAGGGCACCGGGCGCGTGATCGTCGAGGTGTACGCCGCCGGCAACCAGCTGCCGACCGAGCCGTGCGACCTGGCCCAGAAATTCTGGGGCATGCGGGGCGAATGCCAGGTCGAAACCGTCGGGACGGCGCGGGTCGGCGTGGTGGCCCGACCGAGCGGCGATGATCGGCTCGACCAGTGGTCGGCGTACCGGCACCCGGACGGGGTGGTGGTCTTCGTGGCGCAGGGCGTGCGGCTGGACGAGAGCCGGCCGGCGTTGACGAAGCTGCCGTTCTCGGTGCCGCAGTTGGCCTCGCTCGCGGTCGACGAACGGTTCCACCTGAAGTGACACGGCAACTCGGCCTCGCCGAGGAGGCCCAGGTGCCGGCACCGTGCCGTTCACCTGGGCCGTGCCGTTCTCTCAGCGGCGCGCCGTGAGGGGCACGAGGACGAGGAGGGCAATGCCGAGCGTGGCAGCGCCGACAGCCCACCACCAGAAGAATCCCGAGAAGGCCGAGGCGACCAGGAGCCCCACGCCGAGACCGGCCAGCAGGCCGAGTGCGAACAGGGCCCGTGGCGGCAGGGCGAGGTACGGCAGGCGTCGTATCACCAGCACCTCCAGCCAGGTGCCGCCCGCCGTCAGCAGCGCTGCGCCGACCCCGTCCACGGCGGACAGCCCGTGACCCTCACTGATGGGCACGAGAACCCTGCCCTCGTCACCGGCCGGGACGAAGAGGACCAGCACACCGACGACGACGAGCAGAGCGGCAGTGACGACCTGCCTGCGTGGGGCGCCCGCACCAACGGATGACATCGCTACAGTCTCGGCCGTCCGCCATCGTCTGCACAGGAGCCGTATCGGCGAACATCGAACTTCCGGCGCCCCGGCTGGTCGTCGCGCACCCGCTCGGGCATCGCACAGGTGCAGGCCGCGTACCAAAATGCCCTCCGACCTGGGGCCGGAGGGCGTTGGAGCGGGCGACGAGAATCGAACTCGCGTAGTCAGTTTGGAAGACTGAAGCTCTACCATTGAGCTACGCCCGCGTGTATCCCGCCGAAACGGGACGCGCCCACAGCGTACCCAATGCCGGTGCCCGACGCGTAACCGCGCCACCGCCCGCGGTGCCGCGTCGTCCCCGACCCGGCGGCACGGCAGCCCAAGATCCGCACAACATCCAGGATGTAGTGGCCTCGTGGAGCGCGGAGACCACTGCATCAGTGAAGTTGTGCGGATCTTGGAGCCGCCCTGCGGACCTGGGTGCGGAGCCCGCGGGGTGGAATTGTGGTTTTCGGGGGTTTTGTCCGGGTGGGGGATGCCCCGGCACCGACTGAGGCGTGACGACGGCATAGACTGCACGTCGCCACGGGGTGTGGCGCAGCTTGGTAGCGCACTCGCTTTGGGAGCGAGGGGCCGTGGGTTCAAATCCCGCCACCCCGACTGTCGTCCGCGGCCGGGCCCACCCGGGTGCCGCCCAGTGCGGCCCCCGGGCGATGCCGGAGCGTCAGGCCGGCTCGCCTACACTCGATGGGCTGAATCACGCCCAGACTCAACTGAGATCCGTCAAGGAGTACGCCTGTGAAGAGCACCGTCGAGACTCTGAGCCCGACGCGCGTGCGGCTCGCCATCGAGGTGCCGTTCGTCGAGCTCGAGCCGAGCCTCAAGAAGGCGTACCGGGAGATCGGTTCGCAGGTCCAGGTTCCGGGCTTCCGCCGGGGCAAGGTGCCGACCGCGGTGATCGACCAGCGGGTGGGCCGGGGCACCGTCCTCAACGAGGCGGTCCAGGAGGCCATCCCGGAGAACATCCTCGCCGCCGTGCGCGAGCACGACCTGAAGACGCTGGGGCGCCCGGAGGTCGAGATCACCGAGTTCAACGACGGTGACTCGCTGAACTTCACGGCCGAGGTCGACGTCCGCCCGGAGATCACCATCCCGGACGCGAGCACCATCGAGGTGACCGTCGACGAGCTGCAGATCGACGAGACCGAGATCGACGAGCAGGTGAAGAACCTGCGGGAGCGTTTCGCGACCCTCAAGACCGTCGAGCGGGCCGCCGCCGAGGGCGACTTCGTCCAGATCGACCTCAACGCCACCGTCGACGGCGAGGACGTGCCGGGCGGCCAGGCGAGCAACATCTCCCACGAGGTGGGCAGCAAGCAGCTCCTGCCGGGCCTGGACGAGGCCGTGGTCGGGCTTGCCGCCGGTGACGACACCACCTTCACCACCCAGCTGGTCGGCGGCGACTTCGCCGGTCGGGACGCCGAGGTGGCGGTGACCGTGCGCACGGTCAAGGAGAAGGAGCTGCCGGAGCTGAACGACGAGTTCGCCCAGATGGCGAGCGAGTTCGACACGATCGAGGAGCTGCGCGGCGACCTGCGGGCCCGGGTCAACCAGGGCAAGCAGGTCGAGCAGATCTACGCCGCTCGGGACAAGGCCCTCGCCGAGCTGGTCGAGGCCGCCGAGATCCCGGCCCCGGAGGGTGTCGTCCGCGAGGAGGTCGAGAGCCGCAAGCAGGCGATGGTCGACCAGCTGGAGCGGATCGGCGCCTCGATGGAGGAGTACCTCGCGGCCGAGGACAAGACCGAGGAGCAGATCGACGCCGAGCTGACCGAGGCGGCGACCGAGGGCGTCAAGGTCCAGCTCCTGCTGGACACGCTTGCCGACGCGGAGGACGTGCAGGTCTCCGACGACGAGTTCGGGCACGAGATCGTGCACCGGGCGCAGCGTGCCGGGATGGCCCCGCAGCAGTACTACGACCAGCTGGTGCGCTCCGGCGCGGCCGCAGCGGTCTTCGGTGACGTGCGGCGGGGCAAGGCCCTCGCGGCCGTCATGGAGAAGATCACGATCAAGGACTCGGCCGGCAACGGGATCACCCTCGACGCGCTGCGCGCCGCCAACGAGGCGGAGCACAACCACGACCACTGATCGTCGGGTGCGGCCGCCGTCCGCCGCTCAGCGGTGGACGGCGGCCGTTTCCCTTTCCGGGTACGCCCGGGCAGCAAGCACTGCCGGGGACGCCCGGAAGCCCGCGCCGCGGGTACGCCCGACACAGCTGCGCTGAGAGCGAACACTGCCCCGACCGGGACTCTGCCGCCTCGCACAGCGGTTAGTGTCGGGAAAGACGGTACGGAGAGCGAAGGGCTGCCATGACCGACATGCACATCCCCAAGAAGTCGCTCCGGGCGATTGACGCGCGCGGTGGCGACTCCATTGGCAACCTCGACGACTCGGTCTACAACCGGTTGCTCAAGGAACGCATCATCTTCCTGGGCAGTGAGGTGACCGACCAGGTCGCCAACCGCATCTGCGCGCAGCTGCTGCTGCTCGCCGCGGAGGACCCGGACCGCGACATCAACCTGTGGATCAACTCGCCGGGTGGCTCGGTCTACTCCGGCATGGCGATCTACGACACCATGCAGTTCATCGACAACGACGTGTCGACCGTGGCGATGGGCATGGCTGCCTCAATGGGTCAGCTGCTGCTCTGCGCGGGCACCAAGGGCAAGCGGTACGCCCTGCCCCACGCACGGATCATGATGCACCAGCCGTCCGGTGGTCTGGGCGGCACGGCGTCCGACATCGCCATCCAGGCGGAGCAGATGCTCTACACGAAGCGGATGTTCCAGGAGCGGGTCGCGCACCACACCGGCCAGAGCCAGTCGCAGATCGAGGCCGACTCGGACCGGGACCGTTGGTTCACCGCCCAGGAGGCCATGGACTACGGCTTCATCGACAAGGTGATCATCGGGGCCGCACAGGTTCCGGATGGCGCCGGGACCCTGAGCTGAGGAGCTGACGATGACCGATCTGAGCCTGCCGCCCCAGTTCGCGGCCGTGCACAACCGCTACGTGCTGCCGTCGTTCGTCGAGCGCACGTCGTACGGGGTCAAGGAGTCGAACCCGTACAACAAGCTCTTCGAGGACCGGATCATCTTCCTCGGCGTCCAGGTGGACGACGCGTCGGCCAACGACGTGATGGCCCAGCTGCTGACGCTCGAGGGCACCGACCCGGACCGCGACATCATCATGTACATCAACTCGCCGGGTGGGTCGTTCACCGCCATGACGGCGATCTACGACACCATGCAGTACGTCCGTCCGGACATCTCGACGGTCTGCCTCGGGCAGGCCGCGAGCGCGGCGGCGGTGCTGCTCTCGGCGGGCACTCCGGGTAAGCGGATGGCCCTGCCGAACTCGCGGATCATCATCCACCAGCCGGCCACCGAGGGCGGCTACGGGCAGGGCTCGGACATCGAGATCCAGGCCCGGGAGATCCTGCGGATGCGTACGCAGCTGGAGGACATGCTGTCCCGCCACTGCAACCGCCCGATCGAGCAGGTTCGCAAGGACATCGACCGTGACAAGATCATGACGGCCGAGGAGTCCAAGGAGTACGGGCTGGTCGACACGATCCTGACCAGTCGTAAGAAGGGTCTGCTGGCGGCCAACGCCGCCCGCTGAGCTGTATCGGGTCAGAGGTTGGCCGGGGCGTGAGTTCCTGGCCGACCTCTGACACACCCGTTTTGGGGGTCGGAGAATGCCCCGCCAGCGGGTAACGTCGGGTCCGTACCGCTTCGCCGGTTCGGCCGGCGGCGCGAACCAAGCCGGGCGGCGCGCAACGTCCGCAGGTCAGGGCCGGGTCTCCGGCCGATGAGTGCAGGGAGAACGTAGGTGGCACGGATCGGTGACGGCGGCGACCTACTGAAATGCTCCTTCTGCGGCAAGTCGCAGAAGCAGGTCAAGAAGCTCATCGCGGGCCCAGGGGTCTACATCTGCGACGAGTGCATCGATCTCTGTAACGAGATCATCGAAGAGGAGCTGGCCGAGTCCGGCGAGGTGAAGTGGGAAGAGCTTCCCAAGCCGATGGAGATCTGCCAGTTCCTCGACACCTACGTCGTGGGACAGGATCAGGCCAAGAAGGCGCTCGCGGTCGCGGTCTACAACCACTACAAGCGCATCCAGGCCGAGGCGGCCAACGCGCCCGGCTCCGGCAGTGACGCCGTCGAGCTGGCCAAGTCCAACATCCTGCTGCTCGGCCCGACGGGGTGCGGCAAGACCCACCTGGCGCAGACCCTCGCCCGGATGTTGAACGTCCCGTTCGCCATCGCCGACGCCACAGCGCTGACCGAGGCGGGCTACGTCGGCGAGGACGTGGAGAACATCCTCCTCAAGCTGATCCAGGCCGCCGACTACGACATCAAGCGCGCCGAGACCGGCATCATCTACATCGACGAGGTCGACAAGATCGCCCGCAAGTCGGAAAATCCGTCGATCACGCGGGACGTCTCCGGTGAGGGTGTGCAGCAGGCCCTGCTCAAGATGCTTGAGGGCACGACGGCCAACGTGCCGCCGCAGGGTGGCCGCAAGCACCCGCACCAGGAGTTCATCCAGATCGACACCACAAACGTGCTGTTCATCTGTGGTGGCGCGTTCGCCGGCCTCGACCAGATCATCGAGTCCCGCACCGGGCAGGGCGGCACCGGCTTCGGCGCCCGGCTCCGGTCGGTGTCCGATCGGTCGACCGACGACATCTTCAGCCAGGTCATGCCGGAGGACATGCTCAAGTTCGGGCTGATCCCCGAGTTCGTCGGCCGGCTGCCGGTGATCACCAACGTGCGCAGCCTGGACCGCAGCGCCCTCGTACGGATCCTCACCGAGCCGCGCAACGCCCTGGTCCGGCAATACCAGCGCCTGTTCGAGCTGGATGGTGTCGAGCTCGAGTTCGACGAGCCGGCGTTGGAAGCCATCGCCGACCAGGCGATGCTGCGGGGCACCGGTGCCCGTGGTCTTCGGGCCATCATCGAGGAGGTCCTGCTCTCCGCGATGTACGAGGTGCCGAGCAACCCCGACGCCGCCCGCGTGCTGATCACCCGCGAGGTCGTCCTGGAGAACGTCAACCCGACGATCGTGCCGCGTGAGTTCACCGGGCGCCGGGCCCGGCGCGACCGCGAAGAGAAGTCCGCCTGATCCTTTCCGCGTCACGCCGGCCGTCCGATCCTGACGCGGCCGGCGTGATCGTGTTCGGCGGCCGCTCGCCCGTGACCAACCGGGCGGCTGACCAAATCGTGACGCTGTCCGTGAGCACCCTCCAGCCGTACCCTTTGCTCATGCGTGTCGCCGTCTGTCAGCTGAACGCCCGGGACGACCGTAAGGCCAATCTGGCGGCCGCGGAGGCCCTACTGGAGCGCGCCGCCGCCGGCGGCGCGGATCTCGCCGTCCTCCCGGAGTACGTCGACTACCTGGGTCCCGCCGCTGGGCTGCCCGAACCGGAGCCGGTCGACGGGGAGGTGGGCAGCTTCTTCGCCGGGGTCGCCCGGCGGCTCGGGATCTGGTTGGTAGCCGGCTCATTCCACGAGGCCGGCCCGGACCCGGACCACACCTGGAACACGTCGCTGGTCTTCGACCGTTCCGGCAGCCTGGCCGCGAGCTACCGCAAGATCCATCTGTACGACGTGGAGATCCCCGGCCGGGTCTCCTACCGGGAGTCGGCGAGCGTCGCGCCCGGGGTGCAACCGGTGGTGGTCGACGTCGAGGGGCTGCGGGTCGGCCTCTCGATCTGTTACGACCTGCGCTTCCCGGAGCTGTACCGGTTGCTCGCGTCCGACGGCGGCGCGCAGCTGCTGGTGGTGCCAGCCGCATTCATGATGCACACCGGGCGGGACCACTGGGAGGTTCTGCTGCGGGCCAGGGCGATCGAGAACCAGTGTTTCGTGGCGGCGGCCGGTCAGACCGGCGACCACGAGCCGGGCCGCACCTGCTTCGGGCGCAGCATGGTGGTCGACCCATGGGGGACGGTCATCGCCCAGGTGCCGGACGGCCCGGGGGTCTCCCTCGTCGACCTGGATCTCGATCGGCTCGACGTGATCCGCGCCGAGCTGCCCAGCCTGGCCAACCGCCGGCTCTGAGCCTCAGCCCTCCAGCAGGACGCCGATCACCGCGAACCCGGCGATGGCCGCTGCGGTGACCAGTAGCGCCGTGGTCATCCGGGACCTGCCCCGTCGGGCCAGTCGTCCGACCGAGAGCACGAGTACGACCAGCACGACCGCACCGATCACCACCTGCCAGAACGGCCCGATGAGGCCGAGCAGCGCCTGCTCGGCGAACACCCTGGAACCGTGCCCGGACTCATCCATGCCTGACACTCTGGCACGTTGAGGTGGCCCGCGTCCTCGCCTGTACCGAGGAGCGCGGCAGGCGGCTCGCCCGAACCAGTGATGAACCCTGATTTGCCTTCTCCGGGCTGTCCGCGTAACTTTCTCTCTGCACGGGGGAGGCCGGACAAACGGGCCGAGAACGGGCGCCAGGCTCGTGGCGGGAACGCCGAGCGAGACTGAGGATCGGGCGGTGCGGGACACCCCGGAAGCGGGGTTGCGAACGCGAAGCCGACCGGGTAGAGTTCTGAAGCCGGCAGGAGCCGGGCAGAGAGCCGCGAAGCGGCGATCGGCCGGTCTGCGGTTTCCCACGACAGAAACGAACGTCGGAAACGACGCGCGTCATCGTGGAGTCGAACAAGTAAGAGTATCCGCAATGTCGGGTGAAGCACGACGAACCGCGAAATATCGGTTTGACACGGCGGAAACGAGCGGGTAACGTAGTAAAAGTGCCTGGCGCTGAAAGCGCCGGTGTGCGGAGCGGTAAAAGCCCCGAGATGGGTTCCACTGTGGTGGGGCTTCTGGTCGGTGTGTGGTTGTTCTTTGAGAACTCAACAGGGTGCTTGTAAAGCCAGTGCCAATTATGATTTATACCCCGGACTGGTCAGTTTTT